>JALHTS010000305.1 GCA_022865965.1 Ignavibacteriaceae bacterium | reverse complement strand
TTGGTTATAATATTCTTCGCCGCTATGTGGGGAATAGTAATGTCGTTTTTCAGCGGTTATGAAATGAATTATTCAACATGATTTAGATATTAATATTTTTTGTAATCGCTTTCTATAATATTTTTATAGGAAGCGATTTTTCTATTAATTAGAGGAGTTTTCAAATGAATTTTAAATCTATCAAAATATTAATCTTACTCTTACTTATAATCTCACTCTCACCTCCAGTTCTTTCTCAGGTTGAAAGAAAGGAAATAGGAAATCTTGTTATTGAAAACATTCCTGATATTCCACAATCACTAAAGGATAAGATATTTCAATACCAGAACACACGATCAGCATCCTTTCAGGATTGGCTACATAATGATGAGGGAATTTTAATCTCAACCCGATTTGCAGAAACTTCTCAAATCCACAAACTAAAAAATCCCGGCGGTGCAAGAGAACAAATTACGTTCTTTAATGAACCTGTTGGCGGCGCTTCGCTTTGTCCGGACAAAAACAAAAACATTTTTCTTTTTAGCAAAGATGTTGGCGGAGGAGAATTCTACCAGATATTTTCTTATGATTTAGATAACGGCAGCTATAAAATGCTAACCGATGGTAAATCCAGAAATGGTGGTGCAAACTGGAGCAATAAAGGAGATAAATTTTCGTTTTACAGCACAAAAAGAAATGGGACTGATTGGGATATTTATTTAGCTGATGTTAATGACCCTGAAAAGGCTGAGCTAGTTTTAAGTGAGGGTGGTGCCTGGTTTGCGATTGATTGGTCACCAGATGATTCTAGATTAATTGTAGGTAAATATGTTTCAGCAAATGAAAATTACTATTACGTGCTGGATTTAAGCTCCAAAAAACTAAATCAAATAAATCCTTCTGAAGAAATAATTGCTTATGGCGGAGCTTTATTTTCCAAAGATGGAAAAGGAATTTTTATTACTTCAGATGAAAACAGTGAGTTTCAGCGTTTAAGATATTACGATCTGCAAACTAAAAATTTTACGTCGCTTACTAATGATATTAATTGGGATGTTGGATCAATGACTCTTTCTGATGATGGACAACGTTTGGCATTTACAGTTAACGAAGATGGAATGTCAAAACTTTATTTGCTTGAAACAAAAACTATGAATTACAATGCAGTTCCCGGAATTCCAGTTGGACAAGTTTATGGACTGTCGTTTCATCCAAAGGGTGAAAAACTAGCAATGGTTATTAACACGCCGCAAACTCCCGGCGATGTGTTTGAAATGAATCTAAAAACCAATTCGCCTGAACGGTGGACTTACAGCGAAGTTGGCGGACTGAACACTGAAAAATTTCTTATTCCTGAGTTATTTCGTTATAATACCTTTGATGAAGTTGATGACAAACCACGAACGATTCCTGCTTTTGTTTATAAACCAAAAGGTAAAGGACCTTTTCCGGTTTTAATTGATATTCACGGCGGACCGGAAGGACAAGCTCAACCTTATTTCAATCCTCTTATTCAGTACTATGTTAATGAAATGGGAATTGCTGTTATTGAACCAAATGTGCGCGGTTCATCTGGTTACGGAAAATCATATCTACAATTAGACAATGGTTTTAAACGTGAAGAATCGGTGCAGGATATTGGTAAGCTGTTAGATTGGATTGCCGAGCAACCGGAACTTGATGCAAAACGTGTCGCCGTAACAGGCGGATCTTATGGTGGTTATATGGTGCTTTCTTCTATGACGCACTTTAATGATAGGCTAAAATGCGCCGTTGATATTGTGGGAATTAGCAACTTTGTTACATTTTTGGAAAACACACAAGATTACAGAAGAGATTTAAGAAGAGTTGAATACGGCGATGAAAGAGATCCTGATATGAGAGAATTTTTAAATAAAATCTCTCCCACAACCAACGCGCATAAAATAACCAACCCGCTTTTCGTTGTGCAGGGATTAAACGATCCGCGTGTACCTTACACGGAAGCCGAACAGATTGTTGATATTGTTAGAAAGAATGCCGGTGAAGTTTGGTATCTTCTCGCAAAAGATGAAGGACATGGCTTCAGAAAGAAAAGCAATCGTGATTTCTATATTCACTCCGAAGTTATGTTTTTAGAAAAGTATTTGTTGAAGTGATTATTTATGAACAAACCTATTTTAGACAAATTATTGTTACTTTTAATCAATCATAAATAATTCATATATTCTATGAGTAGTCAGCAGAAGCACTACTGCCCAATCTGTAATAAAGAGTTAGAGTTTAATCGGCGTTATCCAAATTATGTGTGCCACGATTGTGCAGAAAAAGCAAATGATATAAATGGTCGCAAAATAGTATTGGGGAATATAAGTATTTTCGGAGGTTACGAGGCGTACTTTGCTGATACTAAAGAAAAATATGATAATCACATTTGTTATATCAACGGAATAAAATGTTATGCGGATAAAGCTCGTTTTGGTGGAATAGTAATTCAAACAATAAAGCCGAATTCAAATTAGTATATGATAGGAAAGCTTGATAAATATTACAGGCAGCAAGGTATTCATCCCCTTCATTTTTCTTGTAAGCACTACAAAGAATGCAAATCTTATTCTAACAAATTTACAGAAGCTAAAGCAACGTTTATTGGAACTGAATATGCGAAAGCAACATTACCAAGATTGCTTATCCTTTCACTAGATGCATTTAATGCACCCAAAGATCCAACAAAAAGATCCTTCCGTTGGGTTAGAAAAATTACAGAACAAACCGGCCCACCAAAGAAGAAAAATGCTCACTGGTATAGAACCTTTGAGACTGCCCAGATTTTATTACAGAAATTATATGAACATAAATTTAATAATGGATTAGGGTTTGAAGACGTTGGACCATTTTTCGCACATGTAAATTCTGCAAAGTGTTGTGCTCATCAGATCGGGCATAAGCAAGCCAACAACAAGTTGTTTAAAAATTGTAGAGAATACATTTCTAAAGAGATTGAATTGCTAGAGCCGGACATTATAGTTACTCAGGGAAAGATGACAAGAAAAGCTATAGAAGATAAATTTGAAGTTATAAAACCATCAAAGGGTGATATAAATACCTATCCTTGTGGATTTGAAATAGTTAAAATCAATTGGAAGAGAGTATTTGTATTTCACACTTTTCATCCTTCAAACTATGGTAATTTTCACAATCAAAGAAAAAAATGTTTTGATAAATTTTCAGGGAGTGTATATAAACAATTTGTTGATAAGTGATTTCAAACCCAATCTCATTGGATATTCTTAATTTTCTTATCTAATACAATGTTCAACAAAAGAAATACCTCAAAAATAATAGCCCACGACTTTGAGGAATTGGGTTTGTGATAAGTATTCATCCAAACATTCATTCATACAATCATGCAATCAATCTAACTATGCCTTACAGAAAATATATCTCCATCTTTAACAATATATTCTTTACCTTCAAGGCGCCACTTGCCAAGATCTTTAGCTTTTGCAAATGAGCCTGTTTCAATAAAGTCATCATAGTTAACAACTTCAGCACGAATAAATTTTTTGAAAAAGTCTGTGTGTATTTCTCCAGCGACTTCCTGTGCGGTCATTCATTTCTTGATTGTCCACGCACGGCATTCATCCTCCCAACAGTAAAAAAAGATTGAAGTCCAAGAAAATCGTAAGATTCTCAAATCAACTTATCAAGTGCCGATTCCGTGATTCCATAATCCTGCATAAAAACTTTTGCATCTTTCTTAAAAAGTAAATATTCATCCGGATCACCAATTGGACCGAAAAAAAGGTTTAGATATAGATAATAGAATTCCACTCCTATCTACTCTACAATCACCAAATTCAAAGAAGTGTGGTGTGGAATAGTATGTTTTTTAGATTCGAATATGTTGCATCCTTTTCAATTTTACCAAAGAAATGACGGGGAGTGTCTCAGCTTACAAACTGGTATTCGTTCCCAATAGCCAAAGGTAAAAAATTGTGCTGCTATGAAAAATTTATATTGCTAAAAAATAGGATTGGAAAAATATTATTAGTATTCGTTTCATATTAATACTATTTGATAAAAACTAATACTACATAGTAAATGTAAATGAGAATAAACATTAATTCAAATAAGATTTTATTAGAATGTGAAGTGAAGTAAAAGAGGTTGTCTTAAAAGTAATTTAACAGTTAATCGTTTTGAGACAACCTCAGGGATTCAAAACTTACAACTAAGAAAAAACAAATTTAGCCTAACCCACAATTTTTCATTTACATAATCCGTAACTAATTCTTAAATTTGCCCGAAAGTTTTTAACACATTAAACCAAAAGAGAATTTTTAATTTATGAACACATCTAAAAGCAAAGCATTATTTGAGCAAGCTAAGAAATTTATTCCCGGCGGAGTTAATTCACCGGTTAGATCATTCAAATCCGTTGGCGGTGATCCTTTATTTATAACCCGCGGCGAAGGATCAAAAATGATTGATGTAGACGGTAACAAATTTATAGATTACATCGGAAGTTGGGGTCCGCATTTGTTCGGACACAATCCTCCGTTCATAAAAGAAGCTTTACTCAATGCAATTGAAAACGGAACAAGCTTCGGCGCACCTACGGAAATGGAAATTAAAATGGCTGAACTTATTACCCAGCTTGTTCCATCGGTTGAAATGGTCAGAATGGTTAACAGCGGAACAGAAGCTACAATGAGTGCTGTCCGTGCCGCAAGAGGTTTTACAGGCAGAGAAAAATTCATAAAGTTTGAAGGATGCTATCACGGTCACGCAGATTACTTTTTAATAAAAGCAGGATCAGGTGCTCTTACTCTTGGAGTTCCTACAAGTCCAGGTGTTACGAGTGGCAACGCCGCCGATACTCTTTTGGCAGATTACAATGATATTAATTCAATTAAAAGATTAGTCGCCGCAAACAAAAATGAAATTGCTGCAATCATTATCGAACCCATTGCTGGCAATATGGGTGTTGTAGCTACCACTGACGATTTCCTTAAAGAATTAAGAACAATATGCAATGAAGAAAAAATTGTTTTAATATTTGACGAAGTGATGACGGGATTCAGAGTTGCTGCGGGTGGCGCACAGGAAATTTTGGGAATTAAACCCGACCTTTCTACGTTTGGCAAAATTATAGGCGGTGGTTTGCCTGTAGGCGCTTTCGGCGGCAAAAGAGAAATTATGGAAAAGATTGCTCCAAGTGGACCAGTTTACCAGGCTGGAACATTAAGCGGAAATCCTCTTGCAATGTCTGCGGGATATGCCGCACTGAATCACATTAAAAAACATCCTGAAATTTATATTCAACTTGAGAAGAAATCTGTTTATCTTGAAGAAGGATTTAGGAAAAATCTCAATTCGGTTGGAAAGAATTATGCAATGAACCGTGTCGGTTCAATGATGTGTATGTTTTTTACAGAAGAAAAAGTTGATGACTTTAAAAGTGCTGTTGAATCGGATACCGTTCTTTACGGAAAATTCTTTCACGAAATGCTGAGGCGGGGAATTTATCTTGCACCTGCACAATTTGAAGCGATGTTCATTTCAACCGTTCACAGCAAAGAAGATCTTGACCAGACTATTGATGCCCATAAAGAATCATTAGAGACAATTTTATAAAAAGTTTTATGTGAAATTTTATTTTATCAAAAAGGACAAGCAATGAAAAATAATAATTCCATTTTTCGTCTAAGTATTATTATAGCTTTTGTATCTCTAATATTGTTTGGGTTTTATCCGGGCAGCAATACCGGTTTAAAGGTAATTGAAAAAGGAAATGTTAAATATCTTTCCAACACAATTATAGTTAAGCTGAATCAACCTTTGGCTGTTTCGGGTGATAGAAGAGTTGAATTACCATCTTCTCTTTCAAAAAAAATGTTAGCCTTCGGTATGAGAAGTTCAAGAGCAGTATTTCCGAACAAAACTTTTGAGACAAATTCCGACTTAGGAAGAATTGTAGTAATGGAATATGATTCTGGTGCTGATCCTTTCTTTGTCGCATCTAAAATTAAAAACGATAAGGATGTTGAATGGACAGAACCCAAATTTGTTTATGAAATTTTTTATACTCCAAATGATCCGAGTTATCCAGCTCAGCAATACGGTCTTACCAAAATTCAAGCTGATCTTGCGTGGGATATAAGCAAAGGTGACACAAATGTTATAATTGGAATTGTTGATACCGGTGTTGATTGGGATCATCCGGATCTATCAGCAAATATTTGGAGAAATTGGGATGAAATTCCCGGTAATGGAATTGATGATGACGGAAACGGATTTATTGACGATATAAGAGGCTGGGACTTTGGTGGATTAACAGGCACACCAGATAATGATCCGATGGAAGACAGATCCGATCATGGAACACACGTCGCAGGCACTTCATCTGCTGTAACTGATAATGGCGTTGGTGTTGCCTCAATAGGTTTTAATTCTAAAATAATGGCAGTAAAAACCACACGAGATGATTATAGAAGCTCAGCCGGACCATATATTGTTTATGGATATGAAGGAATTACTTATGCGGCAGATAACGGTTGTCAAGTAATCAATTGCAGTTGGGGCGGCGGAGGTTATTCAATGTTTGCTCAAACGGTAGTTGATTATGCATTATCAAAAGGTTCGCTTGTTGTAGCGGCTGCAGGCAATGACAATAGTATTGAGAAATTTTATCCCGCAGCTTATAATGGAGTTTTTTCCGTTGCTTCTACAACTTCTACGGATACGAGATCAAGTTTTTCGAATTACGGAAGATATATAGATGTTTCAGCTCCGGGTTCGGACATCTATGATACCTGGCAGAATGATACTTATAAAACATTAAACGGAACATCAATGGCATCTCCACTTGTTGCCGGTTTAGCCGCACTAACGGTTGCTCAATTTCCATCATATAATCCGATTCAGATTGGTGAACAAATAAGAGTCAATTCTGACAACATAAACTCAATCAATTTAATCTATACAGATCTTCTGGGATATGGGAGAATTAATGCTTATAAAACTTTATCTAATATAAGCTCGAAATCCGTTCGTGCAGTTGAAGTAACATTCAGCGATGAGTTCCCCGGTGGTAATGACGACGGTATTTTTCAACCGAACGAAACCATAAGTGTTGGTGTTGAATTTATTAATTATTTAAATCCAACCACTTCATTAAGTATAGATCTTGAAAACAAGAACACTTATTCTTCGCTGATTAACAGTTCTTTTAGCGCCGGCAGCAAAATTACTTTAGAAGAATTTGATAATTTCTCAAACAAGTTCACATTCAAAGTCGCTAGCAATGTTCCTCAGAATGCAGAATTGTATTTCGAGCTGAGATATACCGATGGAACATATAACGACTTTCAGTGGATAAGTATTATTGCCAATCCTACTTATGCAACACAATTCGGTAATGCTGTTGCTATGACAATTACAAGCAAAGGAACGATGGGTTTTAATGATTATCCCACCAACAGTCAGGGAATCGGATTCACGTATCAAGACAGCAGTAACTTGTTATTTGAAGGCGCATTAATCCTTGGAACTTCACCCACCAATATTTCTGATGCTGCAAGAAGTAGTACCGGAGACACACAGAATAATGATTTTTCTGTTGTGCAGCCTTTTGTTCTATCCATCCCGGGTTCAGTTGCTGATATTCAGGGATCTTCTATATTTAATGATAATAATGCGGGCGCAATTGGAGTTACAGCATATTTAACCTCATACACATTCGCTACTGAAGCTGATAACAATTATATGATACTTGATTACAGGTTTGTTAACACAAATAGTACTGCGATAGACAATCTATTCACAGCATTGTTTTTTGATTGGGATTTTGCTGATGCAGTAAATGATATTGTTGAATGGGATGATACTAATAAATATGGTTACGTTTATAGAGATGGTGGCAGTTCCGATAATTATGTTGGTATTGCATTACTCTCTTCGGATAATTATGGTTATTATGCGATTCAGAATGACGGTACTGGGGGTACTTTCAGCATTTATGACGGCTTTACCGATTCTGAAAAATGGTTGTCAATTTCAAATGGTATCGGAAATTCTACAGCAGGTCCAGCAGATATTTCTCACGTTGTCTCAGGCGGGCCATATTCTATACCGGCAAATGATACAATCAGAGTTGCCTTTGCTGTCCTATCTGCAGATAATAAAGCTGCTCTTGATGTTGCTGTAGCGGCGGCAAGGAATAAATTTCAATTTATTGTAACGGATGTGAACGATAACAATGTGTTGAATCCAATTAGTTTTAATCTGGAACAGAATTATCCTAATCCGTTTAATCCATCTACGATTATAAAATACAGTATCCCCAATGCGAATAATGTAACATTGAAGATTTATGATGTTCTTGGTAAAGAGATTTACACACTTGTGAATGAATATCAAAGTGCGGGTTATTACGAATTAAAATTTGATGCTGCTAACCTGCCTGCCGGTAGGCAGGGTCTTGCAAGCGGAATTTATTTGTATAAATTAAAAGCAGGTAATTTTACTTCAACCAGAAAAATGCTTCTTATAAAGTAAGAAGCAAATAATTGAATTTTATATAAGTGAATCAGCGGAGTAAAGAAATGAAACTAAAATTATTATTCAGTCTTATACTTGGATTAATAATTTTAATTATTATAATCCAAAACGTTGGTGATGTACCGACAAAAATTCTTTTTTGGTCCATTACACTTCCGCATATTTTTTTGTTGTTTATAGTTTTTATTATCGGACTTCTTATCGGAATAATGCTTACGGGTTTAATGACAAAGAAGCCGCCAAAAGAATTATCTGAGGGAGGAAAAGAATAAGGAAGTTATAAATAAGTTTATCTTTTTATCAGTAAAGTCGGTCGAATGTATATTAGAATAAGGTATAGCGGATTATATTCCCTATACCTTTATTCTTTTGTACTCTTTCAAATAAATAAAATGTTGGTGGATTTTTGAAATGAAATCCTTTATCCAACAATTAACGGCATTAAATTTTATGTTCCCGTTGTAGTCTTTCTTCAGTTGCCGGTTCAATATGAACAAGCACATCAGAAATTTTGGGATAAGTTTTTATCAAATCATCTTTTACTCGATGAGCAATATCGTGTCCTTCATACACTGTCATATTACCATTTACGATTACGTGAATATCAACGTAATATTCAAATCCCATTTTTCTTACAAAACATTTATCAATTGCTAAAACACCCGGGACTTTTGAAGCTTCTTCACGTACTTTAATAATTACATCAGGAGCAGGAGCTGCATCAGTAATTTCATATAGTGCAGGTTTTAATAATCGGTAAGCATTAAAAATAATTACACCCGATGCTAGCAAAGCAGCATAATCATCAGCAGTTTCATAACCTTCGCCGCCAATGAGTGCAATTGAAATTCCAATAAAAGCTGCGCTTGATGTAATTGCATCACTGCGGTGATGCAAGGCATCACCTTTCACTGCAACACTGTCAACTGATATACCTACTTTAATTACATACCTGAAAAGAATTTCTTTTGTCAATACAACCAGGACAAGAACAATAAGAGTAAAAGATGCGGGTGCGTGGTGTGGTGTAATTATTTCATGAATGCTCTGTACAATAATTATTATTGCGGCCAGAAATAAAGCTAAGGCTACTAAAATTCCTACGATAGGTTCAGCTTTTCCGTGTCCGTACGGATGATTTTGATCTGCAGGTTTTTTTGCAATCCTCAACCCCGCAAGAACAATTATTGAAGTGAACACATCAGAAGTTGATTCGATTGCATCGGCAATCAGAGCATAAGAGTTACCGAAATATCCCGCCAACCCTTTTATAGCAGCAAGGATAATACTTGTTACAATACCGATAAAGGTTGTACGTATTCCTTTATCTGCGGATTCTGTTTTTGATATAATATTAGTTGTGTTTTTTTTCACGGCGAACTAAATTTATAAATACAAACAAATATGGGAATTTGGTATACTTCTGTAAAGTTACAGGGATGAAGAATTTTCCTTAAGCTTAATATCTTATACATATACACTTCTATTTATTTGGTTCCCAATCAGTGCCTTCACAAGGAATATACTCTTCGGTAGGATGTTTATCATATTTCATACAAAGCACCGCAGACATATCAAAATGTTTACAGCTTGAACATAATGTGTTGGAAATGACATTTTTATTAATTTCAACAAAATTCTTATAAGAATAATAAGCAGGATAAATTATAAACAGTGTAATTGAAAGTGCCCCCATAATCCACCAGTATTTTTCATCAAAATAATCCTTAGCCAGCCATATTAAAGGCAGGGCAATGGCCGTCCGAATCAAAGTCCAATAAACTATTTCTCCCATAGAGTTCAAAATATGCAAAAAAATGATAAAATAACTAAATTTTGAGGATTAAGTTACTCGGAAATCGGTAAAAATTGCTATTCTATTGATAAAGTATTATAATTAGCCATCGGTTATTTTTACTTTTAAGGAAAAGAAAAAAGCCACCTGAAAGTGGCTTTCCGTTTTAATTTGTGAGCGCGGGTGGGCTCGAACCACCGACCCTCTGCTTAAAAGGCAGATGCTCTACCCCTGAGCTACGCGCCCTGAAAATCGAGCGACAAATATATCAATAGAGGTTTTTTATTCCAAATTTGAACAACTATTAAATTAATATAATTATATGTCTAAAAATTCAAAAATACTAGTCTGCGACGACGATGAAACCCTATGTTACTTACTAAAAGAACAATTGCTAGAAGAGGGTCATTCTGTCGATACCGTTTATGACGGTAAATATGCAATCGAGGCAATTAGATCTAAGAACTATGATGTTTTGTTACTTGATTTGAATATGAGAGAAGTTTCGGGAGAGGAGGTTCTCAAATTTGTTAAAGAATACGGCTCGATCATTCAGACCATTATACTTTCTTCACAATCCGAAATGAAAAAGGCCATTGAATGTATTAAGAATGGTGCATATGATTACATAACAAAACCTTATAGTTTTGAAGATCTTATCCTTACTGTTAACAGAGCTATTGAACATAAAGACCTTATTGTTACCACGCAATTACTTTCCAAAGAGGTTAATAAAAAACATGCAGGGAATATTATCGGACAAGGTAAAGCAATTCAACGTGTGCTTAATCTTTCCGTAAAAGCTGCTCAATCCGATTCTAATATTCTGGTTGAAGGTGAAACAGGAACAGGTAAAGAATTATTTGCCGAGTATATCCATAAACAATCAAACCGAAAAGACAATCCATTTGTAGTAATTAACTGTGCTTCCCTCCCGGATCAACTAATTGAAAGTGAATTGTTTGGACATGAAAAAGGTGCTTTCACCGATGCTAAATTTACCAAGCAGGGGTTGGTTGAGATTGCTCACGGCGGCACTTTATTCCTTGATGAAATTGGCGAACTTAGTTTATCACTTCAACCCAAATTATTAAGATTCCTTGAAAATGGTGAGTACAGAAGAATTGGCGGAATTACAAATCTAAATTCAAATGTAAGAGTAATAGGCGCTTCTAATCGTAATCTTCTTGAAGAAGCAGAGAATAAAAATTTCAGAAAAGACTTGTTATTTAGATTGAATGTGATAACGTTAACCATTCCTCCTTTAAGAGAAAGAAAAGAAGATATTTTGTTGCTCGCTAATTTCTTTCTTGAATCTAAGACATCTGTAAGATCGCCGAAGCGACTTTCTATAGAATCAGCAGAAATACTGGAAAATTATAGTTTCACCGGTAATGTGAGAGAGCTTGAACACATAATTGAACGTGCTGTTATATTTGCTGAAGGTGATATCATTCGTCCCGATGATTTAAATCTTCCTACACCAAAATCAAGAAAATCTTCCGGAAATCTTATGAACATTCCGGATGAAATTGTTAGCATGGAAGAACTTGAGAAATGGCATATCGCAAATGCACTAAGTGCAAACAGATGGGACAGAACGCAAACTGCAACCCAACTCGGTATAAGTCCCAAAACTCTTTACACAAAGATCAAGAAATATGAAATAAAACAGAATTAGTCTTTAATGGCTGCCGACAAGACCCTGAAATACGCTGATTATTTGGAACTACTTGAATTACAAAATTCCTCGATAGCAATTGCCGATGAAAACTTAAAGATTAGCTGGTATAACAAAAACTTTAAGGCAAATTGTGGCACAAACAGAATTAAAGGAGTTTCTCTAACATCTATATTCGGAATTAATCTTCCTGAAGACTTTGATATTAAAAATCTTAACAAATCGCTCATAATCCCACTTCCCGATTCCGGCAAGAATATAATTTTAACTTCTTTTCCATCTCAGCACAGAAGTTCATCTTCTACATTTTTTGTAGAGCTGCTTCCAATCGTTGATAACTATCAGGCTAAACAGGATAATGACTTTTTACAAAGAAGCATAAGATTTCAAAATGAACTTCAGAATATTCTAATCCTGCTCGTTAAAGAAAATTCTTTAAATATTATTTCCGAAGAAATTCTGTTACGATGCGTAAATCTCACAGGAAGTGATTTCGGCATAATAGTATTTCGGGATGATAATGAAACGAACAATTTTTTATATGTTGATAACAACGGTCACATTAAAAACAAAACTGATGTAGAAAAAAGCATTACTTATAATTCTTCATTCATTAACAAATGGTTGGATATTAATAGAAGACCATTACTTGCTGTTAATCAGTTTAATAATATCGGCTATGGACTCACGCAGGTAATTGAATGTGAATCTCTTTGTATTTCTCCTTGTTACTTCGAAAGTAAGTTGTGGGCTAAATTAATTGTCGGCAAGAAAACAGACAATTATTCGTCGATTGAGATTAACAATATTGAACAGTTTTCTATTCTGCTTTCTTTTGCTATTAGTAATATAAAAACAAGAGAACTTAATACCGCACTTGAATCACGGCTGCTTCAGGCACAGAAACTCGAAACCATCGGTAAGCTTTCAAGCGGAATGGCACACGACTTCAGCAATTTGTTATCAGGCATTTTCGGCAGTGTAAATCTTTTAAGGAACAGAGTTCCGGAAAATGAAAATGTAACAAGACTGATAGATAACATAGAAACCTGTTCCATTAGAGCAAGAGATTTAACAAAAGGGCTTCTGTCATTCGGGAAACCAACTGCCAAGCGGAAAGAACTGGTTCTTCCCAACGTGCTGCTTGATGAACTAATAAAAGTTATTATGCAGACTTTTCCTCACAATTTAATATTTGAACATAAAGTAGAAGATAAATTGCATAATATGCTTGGCAATCCAACAGAAATTTATCAGATACTCCTTAATCTTTGTGTTAATGCAAAAGAAGCCATTGATGGCAATGGCAAAATTTTATTGTCAGCTAAAAATGTAACAATTGACGATGATAATATTATCAATTACCCGTTGCTCGAAAGAGGAAATTATGTTTTACTTTCTGTATCTGATACCGGAACGGGAATCTCAGAAGAAAATATATCCAGGATATTTGAACCATATTTCTCAACCAAGCAGAAAGATACTGGTTCCGGATTGGGATTATATGTTACTTACGGAATTATTAAAGCGCACCGCGGACACGTTGATGTTACCAGCTTGAAAGATAAAGGAACTACATTTGATGTTTATTTGCCGGCTTATGAACCCCATAAGGCTGATAAAGCCGCGGTCGCCAGTAAAATAATTATGCTTGCAGATGATGAAATAATGCTGAGTGAGTTACTTGCGGAATTGCTTGAACTAAACAATTATAATGTTATTCGTGTTGCATCCGGAGAAGAAGTTATTAAAGTGCTTACAGAAGAAATAAAAGTTGACTTACTGATAATAGATTATAATATGCCTGTTATGAACGGAATTGAATGCATAGGCAAACTAAGAGAATTAAAATTTGATATGCCGATTATTCTTTCTTCAGGAAGCCTTCAAATAAATGAATATGATCTTGAACAGTATGATATTAAAAGTAAATTGATGAAACCCTATGATTTTGAAACGATGCTTGCCACCATTCAAAAATTAATCTAATCTTTTTTTTCCTCTTCATTGTTATCATCAAACTTTATCATTTTAATAGCTTGTGAGTAATTTGAAATGATAGGATCCTTTATGGCATTTAGCTGATTAAGAACATCTGTAATTTCTTTGACCGCAATATCAATATAATTTAATCTTTTCAGTATTGCTTCTTTTGATATCTCGTCTTTATTAAGCTCACGTTTTAATGCTGTGGATGAAAGAGCAAGCAAAGTTAACGGTTGTTTTATTTTGTGATTTGCAGTTACCACGGTTGCATAAAATGTATCTCGCTTTTCCGAATCTAATAAAGATTTCTGTGCAGCAGATAATTTAAGAGCAGAATTAACTCGTGCCAACAGTTCTACTTTATTAAATGGCTTTTTAATATAATCAACTGCACCTGCTTCAAGTCCTTCTTTCGTATCCTCAGCACTTGATTTTGCAGTAACCAGAATAATCGGAATATTTTGAGTTTTAGGATTATTCACTAAAGTTTTGCATACTTCAAAACCTGTGACGTCTGGCATCATAATATCAAGAAGTATTAAATCGGGCAATTCATTTAATGCTTTGTCAATACCTTCTCTACCATTAAATGCAGTAAGAACTTCGTAACCATCATGTTCAAGTCTGTCCTGAATCATAAAAACATTTTCAGGATGATCGTCTATTACTAAGATACGTTTCATTTAGTAGATTATTCTTTTAATAAAAGTTGTTCAATTTTAGCAGTTAAGGCTGAGGAATTGACCGGTTTTGGGATATAATCATTAAATCCGTGTTTTAGAATTACTTCCTGATCGCCGGACATTACTCTGGCAGTAACTGCAAATACTACTAATCCATTCAGCTTGTTGTTAGCTCTGATGTTTTTAAGTGTCTGAAATCCGTCCATTTCGGGCATCATAATATCAAGCAGCACTAAATCAGGCTTTATCGTGTCCAGCATTTTTAAGCATTCAATTCCATTTCGTGCAAGATGAGTTTTACAGTTTGCGCTCTGGACCATTTCATTCAAGGTAAATAAAGTATCAGGATCATCATCAACTATTAAAACTTCACCGAGATAATCCTGGTCTGTATCTTCTTCAATTTGAAAAGATTCATAATCTATTTTGTTATACTCAATCTTTTCTTCGGTGTGTTTACCGTATAATTCTTCTTCCTGAAGTTTTATTCTTTCGCGTACTACTTTTAGCACATCCAACGGATGTCCTTTGGATTTTACCGTAATTTCTTCAACAACATTATTCAGTGATTTAACTTCATCTTCCGATAAGTCTTTTACTGTACTTATAATTATGGGAATGTGCTTTGTTTCAGGATTGGACTTAAGTTTATATGCTAAAGTGACGCCATCAATTTTAGGCATCAAGATATCAAGAATAATAAGATCCGGTTGAACTTCTGCAATTTTATTAAATGCAAATTCACTATCCTGAATATATTCGATTCTTACCTTTTCGTTTTTAAACTCATGTTTGAATTTCTCAAATTCAGATTCATCATCATCTACAATTACAATTTTCTGAATTTTCTTGTTCGCCAGAATTTCAAGACGATTAAATGCAGAAAGTAGTTTTTCGGAAGATATCGGTTTAACAAAGTAATCAAATGCACCCAATCCGTAACCGATTTTTTTATCGGCTAATATTGTAACAAAAATAACAGGAATATCTTTGGTCTTCGGATCTTCCTTCAGCTCCTTCATAACAGTCCAACCATCTTTGTTAGGAAGCATAACATCAAGAACAATTGTAAAGGGTTGTTTCTCCCTAGCCAGCTTTAATCCTGTTTCGCCATCTTCGGCAAATATAACTTCATAACCCTGCGATACAAGATATTGACCAAGTGTATATCTGACTTCAGAATCATCATCAATAACAAGAATGGGATTCTTACGGTTTTTTCTTAAAACATCTACATTAACTGACGGCGGAGAGAGGTATTGCTTTTCCTCTCCTAATTTCAATGGTATCGTAAAGTAAAAGTTTGAGCCTTCACCAATCTTGCTGCTAACAGAAATACTTCCTCCTAACAGATCAATTATTTTATTAGATATTGCAAGTCCTAGTCCTGTGCCTCCGTACTTTCTTGTTGATGAACCATCAATTTGCCTAAATTCTTCAAAAATTATTTTCTGCGCTTCATCACTAATTCCAATGCCCGTATCCATTATATCAAATCTTAGCATATTGTCCTGTGTTCGGGAAACTATAAGCTTAACTTTTCCGCGCTCTGTAAATTTAACGGCATTGCCCATTAAATTAATAATGACCTGTGCTAATCTTGTCTTATCGGTGTTGATGATAATTCTGGTATTACAATTCCTGATAACTTCTAAGCTAATTCCTTTTTCAATTGTAAGTGGATTTATAGTATTACTCACTTCTTCAATTATTTCTTCAAGAAGAATATCTTCTTCTCGAATATTCATTTTACCGGCTTCAATTTTTGACAAGTCAAGTATATCGTTTATTAATGTCATCAATCTTTTGCCGCTTTTAAGAACTACTTCAAGCCTTTCTTTATTTTTTCCACTAAGCTGAGCTTTTTCAATTATCAGTTCTGTTAAACCAAGTATCGAATTCATCGGTGTGCGGAGTTCATGCGACATGCTTGCAAGAAACTCCGATTTTAATCTTGTCGATTCTTCAGCTCTTTGCTTCTGAATCTCAAGCTCTTCTGCTCTGTGCTGAAGTTCCTTATGAAGTTCAACCAAAATTTCATTCTGTTTTCTGATCTGGATATTCTGTTTCTGATACTCATCATTCAGCTTTTTAAGTTCATTGATAAAGCTTTCAAGCTGAACAACTGCTTTAGCATTTGTTAATCCAATCGCTAACTGCTCCTGTATTTGAGAAAGATAATCTCTTGCCTCTGCAGAAGGATTATCAACAGAGCCAAACTCAATGATGGCAGTTACTTTATTGTTGTAAACAATCGGGATTATTAAAAGATGTTGTATAGATAAATTAACCGTACCTGTGGGTATAACAGGTAGAAGTTCTTTTGATGTAATTTCTATCTGCTCTTTAGTACTGATAACTTTCTGGTAAAATTCGTTTGTTTTCGGAGCCGAATCTCTTTTCTTAAGTCCGTAAGAACTGATGAGTCTTATTTCGCCTTCATCAACAGAATAAAATGCACCAACGACAAAATTGCATGTATTGATAATTTTCTTGAGTGCCGTGTTTGAGATCTCTACCAGAGATGGATTCTGATTTATAAGAGATATAAAATCCACATACTCGCTTTTTGCCTTCTGATTCTTCTGAAGCTCATCAAGCATAAGGTTAAATGCATTGCCAAGACTGCCGATTTCATCTTTGGTTTGAACACTAATTCGTCTGTGAAAGTCTCCTTCACTCACAACTTTTGTAGCCTCGCTTAAATCAGTTATCTGACTACGCAATTTGCTTGTAAAGACATAAATAAGAATAACGGAAAGAACTAATGAAGCTAAACCAATTATGAGAAATACAATTTTTAAAATATCGCGTATCTCATTTAATTCCGGATTGGTCTTGAATACCAAAAAAGAAAGGTTATTACCTTTTTCATTGATGTCTTGAGGAAAAGCCAATGTAGCCGCAATATCATTTATATCTGTAGCTTCAAGATAGACTTCACTTTCACTTTGCTGATTAAAGAAATTAACAACTTTATTCAGATCATACAAAACATTCTGATTAGCATTTTTATTTGAAACATCCGCGACTGCATTCCCCCAGATAATTGCAACATCGGCATTTATTCTTGAAGCGATGTCATCCAGAATTTTAGAACTTAAAACTATTCCGTAGTAATACTGAGTTCCTCTTTCATTTTTATACGGTTTTAACAGAGCATAAGGATTGTATTCAAGAAATTTCTTTAATGTTATCTCTCCCCGTGGCAAAGTTATCTCGGGGCTTTTGATTATTCTGTTTATTTTTTCCGAACCATCATTTCTGAGTTCAATAACAAAATTATTTGCTGCATTTGTAAGATTACCGCGATACATAAATGCACCGAGATTACCATCAACAAATTCGGCGAACTCATAATCGGATTTTTGCTGTTCGTTTGAAAAGACATAAAGGAAGTTCTTTGCAGATGTTTGAATATTCTGAGTCCTTTGTGTGTTCAGGACTTTTTGCATTGTTGTGAGAATCGCAATGGCAGAACTAACGAGGATAAGCAGAACTATAACAAAGTTAATAAGAAGTATTCTGAGGGAAAGTTTCATCGTTCATTATTCTCTCTGCAGCACTCTTCGAATCGTTATGAGCAGTTCATCAAAATCATACGGTTTACTGATAAAGTCGCTTGCCCCCATTTTAGCAGAATCAATAGCGCTTTTTACATCGGCATAAGCCGTTAAAACTATAACATTTGTATGTATATCTTTTTCTTCCATTTCTCTTAGCACATCAAATCCATCCATATCGGGCATTTTAAGATCCAGTAAAACCATATCAACTTTATTGTCTTGCAAATACTTTATTGCATCAAACCCGTTCGTAACATATTGCGCATCATAACCAACTTCTGTAAGCTCATCTTTAAGAGCAGTACACAGGTTAATATCGTCATCCACTACAAGTATTGATTCCATCTAAAGCCTTAATACTTTGTCTGCGAATCGCTCTGTTCAAGTTGATAGAACTTAACTTTCTTTTGATTATCATTTAACTGCTGCTGAATAAGATTATTAGCAGTCGGATTTTCTAATCTTTCTTTAAGCGTAGGAACAATTTCTGCTTTTAATAAAATTACAAGTTCTTTTTTAGTAATGGTTTTTATATCAGAACCGGTTAAATAACGGATACCGAATACCCACCATGGCAAGTCTCTTAAGAATGGAATTCCATTTCTTGAAGTTGTTTCTTCATTAACAAACAAACCACCCATTACAGATTCTTCTCCATTAAGCATTAAAACCGTTGTCGTGGCAGTGCTTTTCTTTATTTCTGTTACAAGTTCACTGTAAGTAAATGAGCTTCTTTCAACCATAATATTTAACAGAATGTAATCAACGCCCTCTTCATTATATACATACGGTGTTACTTCAATAATAGTTCCTGTAGGAAAGAATCTTTCAACAGTATTTCCTGCAAAGTCTCTAGTTCTTACAGAAAAGTCAGAACCAATCTGAATTCTGCCCTGGTTTCTATCACGTACAACAATATTTGGGCTTGCAAGAATTTCACCCATATTTTCTGACTCAAAGAATTGGAACATTGCAGTTGCCTGACCAAAGAAATTACCAATTTGTCCTTCTGCACCGGAACCAAGTTTCCAGTTTGGAGGAATACCTTGTGACTGACCACCACCACCTTCTGCACTCACATCTTTTTTGGTTTCAGAAATTATCTCACTGCCAAAATTAAATCCCTGACCGGATAACAAAAACTTCCAGTCAATTCCGCGTTTTTTTGATTCATTCACATCCATTTCAAAGAAAACTGCAGATATTTTCACTTCTCTCGATCCAACAGAAGCATAAGTATCGGGACTTTTTGGGATTTCACCAACACCGGGGATTTTTACGACTATCACATCTTCCTTTTCCTCATAAATAAAGCCGTTGTATTGAACAACAATCAATAACGCTTTATCGTAAGGCATATTTTCAATTTCAATGCCTATCGGATCTTCCCTATCAACGGTGCATACAATCCTTTTTCCGGTAGTGCTTTCGCTGACTTTGCTAAGCAATTCTATCGCCTGGTTAAACGGCAATGTCTGGGAAAGAGTTACTAACTCGTCAGGATTAGTGTAAGTTTTAAATCTGCGTTCCCAATACTGCTGCGAAAAAACCTGTGAGATAAGGAGCAGCATTGTTACTAAAGTTAATGTGTAAGTTCTCATTTTACTTCTCACCTTTTTTCTTAATTTCTGTTTTTTCTAAGCTGAGGTCAAGCCTTTCAATGATTCCGCCCTTATTAAGTATAAAGCTGACAGCGCTGTTATTATAATCAATCTTTGTTAAGTAACCCAGATAAACCTGCTCACCCTCCCAGATAAGATAAGTATTACCTTTATCATCAGCTAAGAATGCACCCTCAGGAATTAA
>JALHTS010000304.1 GCA_022865965.1 Ignavibacteriaceae bacterium | reverse complement strand
TAAGTACAATGGAAGAGTTCACACAAGATTCCCTCCTGAACCAAACGGTTATCTTCATATTGGTCATGCAAAATCTATTTGCCTGAACTTCGGATTAGCACAAAAATATAACGGCAAATGTAATTTACGATTCGATGATACCAATCCAACCAAAGAAGAGCAGGAATATGTTGATTCCATTATGGAAGACGTAAGTTGGCTCGGCTTCAAATGGAATGGACAAGAACTTTATGCTTCGGACTATTTTAATCAGCTTTATGAATACGCAATCAAACTGATAAAAAAAGGCAAAGCTTACGTTGACTCGCAAACTGCTGCTGAAATAAAAGATACAAGAGGAACTCCGACTGAACAGGGTAAAGAAAGTCCTTACCGAAACAGAACTGTTGAAGAGAATCTTGATCTATTCACAAGAATGAAAGCCGGAGAATTTAAAGACGGCGAACATGTTCTTCGCGCCAAGATTGATATGTTATCATCAAATATGAATATGCGCGAACCGATTATGTACAGGATTCGTCACGCTTCACATCACAGAACCGGAGATAAATGGTGCATCTATCCTATGTACGATTGGGCACACGGTCAGTCTGATTCAATAGAAGGTATTACACATTCAATCTGTACACTAGAGTTTGAAAATCATCGTCCTCTTTATAACTGGTTTATTGAAGAGCTGGAAATTTATCATCCACAGCAAATTGAATTTGCTAGATTAAATCTTTCCTACACAATAATGAGCAAAAGAAAATTGCTTCTTTTAGTGGAAGAAAATATTGTTTACGGCTGGGATGATCCAAGAATGCCGACTATTTCCGGCTTAAGAAGAAGAGGTTACACACCCGAATCAATCAGGAATTTTGCTGATAGAGTTGGAGTAGCAAAAAGAGATAATGTGATTGATGTTTCATTACTTGAGTTTAGTATCAGAGAAGATTTGAATAAAAAATCTGCACGAGTTATGGCTGTACTTAATCCGCTAAAAGTAGTAATTGAAAATTATCCTGATGATCTGACAGAAGAACTGGAAGCAGTGAACAATCCTGAAGATGCCGAAATGGGAAAGAGAAAAATTCCGTTCGCCAAAGAAATTTATATTGAGCGTGGTGATTTTATGGAAAATCCTCCGAAAAAGTTTTTCAGACTTTCACCGGGCAATGAAGTTCGTTTGCGTTACGCATATATTATCAAATGTGAAGAAGTAGTTAAAGATGAAAACGGAAATGTGATAGAGTTAAGATGTTCTTATGATCCGGAAACAAAAAGCGGAAGCGGAAGCAGTAATAAAAAAGTGAAAGGAACGATTCATTGGGTTTCTGTAAAACACTCAATTGATGCTGAAGTTAGATTGTACGATAGACTATTTAATCATCCTGACCCAGATAGTGATAAAGAAGTAGATTTCAAATCTCATTTAAATCCTAATTCATTAGAAGTGATTACAAATTGTAAATTGGAGCCTGGTTTGGCTAAAACAAAACCGGGAGAAAGATTTCAGTTTGAGCGATTGGGATATTTTTGTGCGGATTTAAAAGACTCAGCAGAAGACAATCTGGTTTTCA
The DNA here is from genome assembly GCA_022865965.1 of Ignavibacteriaceae bacterium. Taxonomy (GTDB): domain Bacteria; phylum Bacteroidota; class Ignavibacteria; order Ignavibacteriales; family Ignavibacteriaceae; genus JAGXRK01. The sequence goes on along the minus strand of JALHTS010000304.1, from coordinate 5,144 downwards.
ACAGAACTGTAACATTAAAAGATACGTGGGCAAAAATTCTGAAAGCTGATGAAAAGTAAACAGCAGAATTAAACTTTTGCACCGATCTTATAAATTTTAAGTAATTGCAGAAAATATTCTAATTTATCTCTGTCTAAAAGATTCGGAATTTTTTTAGCATCACGATAAATTTTTGTAATACCGGTAAGCTCACCCAGATGATTCACAACTCTCTGAATAATCTTACCATCATCCTCAATTTCGTAATGTCCGTCATAACCAATGTAAGTTTTACTCATTTTGTAATACCTTTTTACATTAATCGAAACGTATTTCTTCAGGTTTCTCGATCATATCTATGTAAGAAATTTCGGGGATATGGTTCTCTTCAAGCATATCCTCAATTTCCTCTTCGGTATAATCTTCAATGTCTACCCAGTTAGGTTGTATGATAAAAACGTCCTTAAACAATAAACGTTCTTTCTTTTTGGTTTTTTTCTTCGCTTTCATTTTAACCTCCTAATGGTTTTAATGATAATTGCAATAGTTGTGCCAAAATAATGCTGCATATCACATGGTTTTAAATTCTGAAGTATTCCGAAATGAGACAACATTTTTGAGAAGAGGAACTAAATCAAATAAAAACAATACTTTTGCTTGATGGTTCTAAGTTTTTTATGTTTGTCTCATGTTTTTGGGATATTCTCTGAATAGTTCTTAAAATAATGAGATTTGCCGAAGTGCCCACCTGCATTAAAAAAATTCAATTTCGGTGGGTAAAGCGGAACCTGACTGACGTCAGGCAGGTTGGTAGATAAACCTACCAAAATTGGTAGATAAACTGGACTTTAAATTATGTTCACAGTTTATGCGTTAAAAAAACGATTATTATAGAACTCCAGAATTTATAGACCATTTGAATTAATATACTGTTAGATTTCCTCGGCAAGAGAATGAGCCAGAAAAAGAGGAAAATATTTTAAGTCAGGAATTGGGAAAGAATTTCTAAAGAAATTGTAAAATGCCGAAGTGGCGGAATTGGTAGACGCGCTGGACTCAAAATCCAGTATGGTTCACCCCATGTGCCGGTTCGAGTCCGGCCTTCGGTACACAATCCTCGTAAAGCCTTGTATTGCAAGGCTTTATCTTTTTTATACTTCCTTCGCGTGTCAAATACGTGTCAAATATTTAACTTACGGTTAGGAAAATTTAGGAAAAAAAATGAGAGTACCAGTAGTAAAAACTGTTGCTGTGAAACGGAAAAAGAAAACAGTTTATCAACTCGATTATATGCTCAACGGGAAAAGAATTAGAGAGATTGTTGCTCATAACAAAAAAGATGCTAAGTTAATTCAAGCTCAAAGACAACAAGATCTTACTTTGGGTATTCACGGTATATATCCCGCTCAATCAAAAATAATTTCGCTTAAAGATCTTATAAGCCAATACTTAAATACTAAATCAGGAATTGTCAGAGATTCTACTTATGGTAGATATAAAAATTACTTTGATGGCTTTGAAAAATTTATGCATAAATATTTTTCAGCAGCTTGTGATAATATCAGATTAATAACTCATAAATACTTGCAGGAATGTTTTAGTCGTTTAAAGAAAGAACCAGTCAATAAAACAAAACCTTGGCATCCTAATACTATAAACATTCTCAGAGACCTTTTAATTGAAATGTTCAATGTCGCTGTAAATGATAAATATTTAGAAACAAATCCAGTCTTGCATACAATTCCCCTTAAAGTAGTGAAGACGAACACAATTAAATACTACACAGATGACCAATTAAATATAATTTGGGATAAGCTCAATGAACATTGGGTACCAATTATGAAATTTTTAGCCTATACGGGTTTACGTAAGAATGAAATGATAAATCTCGTTTGGGATAATGTTTCGATGGATGATAATAATCCAACAATAACTATTACCTCAACAGATGAATATCAAACAAAATCAGGAAGATCTCAAACAATCAGAATAACAAAAACGGCTTACGAAATATTAAAGAAACAGGTTGGAAAACATTCTAGATATGTATTTGTTAACGAAAAAGGAAAAAAATACGTAGAGCAACTCCAAATGAAAAATTAAATATGGCGTTAGAGGAAACTGGAATCAGTGGCACGATCCATATGTTCAGACATACATTCGGTGCAACATTTATGAAGGAAATTGGTAGAACAGATGAATTGTCAAAATATCTCTCGCATGCAGACATTGAAACAACAAAAATTTACGCTCACTTTGCTCAGGATTATATGAAAGAAACTACGGATAAATTAGATAAGGCTCAAAGAGATAAACAGTAAATTTGTGAATGTTCGATTTTTAATAATTAACATAAGCATCATCCCCCACCACCCACCGTCACTCGCTTTAATACATTGCTTTCATAATTATCCTTTGCTTCTTATTCAACTTCTTTGCACAAATGTGCATCATAAATATTTTATAAAAAATAGGGTATAAGAATCCTGTAATAATTAAATCACAATTACAGGAGAAATTATAATTGTCCTGGGAAGAACTATATCCAATAGTGGCTAATCAGGCTTATTGGAGTGTGATGCGATACGACCCAAGACGAAAGGACAAAGTACAGGAGTTAGTTTGCCAGAGTTACGAGAAGTTTGTTCGTGATACAGCTGCGGATAAAGAGATTAAGCAACAGGATACAAATGCTTCATCACCCAAAGAGCAAAGGAAGTTGATAAAAGATCTGTATGTAAAAAAGGCTATGGTGGGACATCAACCATTGATGCGCTGTCATTCTACCGACGAAGACCTGATGTTGAAACAGATATAGTTGAGTTTGATGATTGGATGACAAGTAAACCCTGGAAGAAGGAAGCAGTTGAAGAACAGATTTCATTTCAGATAGACTTCAAAGATTGGCAAAGAACACTTACCGCACAGGAGAAGACAATTCTCACTCACCTAATGCAAGGATATAAAGCAAAAGACATTGCTGATATTCTTCAGCTCGCATATCAAACCATAAGACAAATCATTAAGCACCTGAAAGAAAGATTCCTGGAATATTTTCGTCTGGAAGAATTCGCTTATCCTTAATCGCATTTAGCGGTTGAGGATTTTTACATTAAAAAGGAGTTGATGCTATGGGTAAGATTTTGATCGATGCGTTAAGAATTATCTGTAAGATACTACGGAAGAAATGAAAGGAGCTTGCTCCTTTTAGCTTGAAAATTTGGCTGTCCGCGTTGAACAGCGGGAGGGATTAGGCCTTTAAGTTTACATTTATTGTGCTGTATACTAAATTATACAAAGATTTTAATTCATCTATAATAACCTCATTCGCGACTCTCAGCCAATTCTTATTGTATTCAATGTATATATATATGTCCACGTACCAGTAGGTAAATCATTCCTATAAATAATGCCACCGATATTAATAGTACCCTTGAACACAGCTTCGAGAATTACTAGATCTAAACTATCTATATCAAGTTTACTTATCATAAGAGAATCATTTCTATCTTGAAATTGAAATCTTAAAACTATGATAGAGATAGAATCTGGATTATTTTCAACAATGAAATTAATATCACCTCCACCCTCGACAGTATAACGGATTTTATCTGTAAATTCGAATGTTGGGGGAAGTTTATATTCGATTTCTTTCTCTGACGGGTCATTAGTACAGGCTTGATAGTAAATGAAGAAAAGGACAGATAGAAATATGATTGTGTTTTTCATTTCTTTGTCTCAAATTGCCTAACGGCGTGGCTTTTCACACGTCTGCCCTTAACAGAGATGCCGAACAAAAAGTTACAGCCAATCATTTTTAAGAATTTTATTTAATAGAACAACGTTACTTGCAATGCTTACCTTTTTCACCAAACCCGATAATTTGAAAAATGTCGCAATGAAAACGCGGTCGGGTGGAAAAGCTGGTTATACGAGATAGATAAATCAAATTGTCAAGTTAGTCCTTCAATAAGCGAATTGAGAAGCCAAAGCCCTTATTGAAATAATCCAAGTACACGTCCCTTATATCGTTAAAGATGCCCAAGTAATATGCACAAGTAGCATCATCACTAACCTGTGTACTAGAACAATAGACGGTACGTTTCTCAAGTTTGGAGAAATCTCCATAACCATCCCGCCACCCGCCAAATATCGTATTAAAACCAGATGAGCCACCAGGAATCAATGAACCAAATACACTTTCTTTACCACCACAATTTTTTAGTAATATATCAAATTCCTTTTTGTTTGGTAAATGCCAACCTTCTGGTGTTAAACCTCGCGGATCAACTGCTGCATACCAATTATAAATATTACCGTATTTTTTACTGTTTTCAGGATTGTTATTATAATAACACCAGGCTGCTCTTTCTGATTCTCTGGCTCTTTGCCATTCTTCATCAGATTTTGCTTCTCCAATTAGATCACCATTGCGAAAAACGTTGATATTCAAGTTCTCTGCCATCCAAACTTGCTTGCCAATTTTTATGGTTTTAAATGTTGCTTCCATATTAATACTCCTTTGTTTTTAGTTCGAGATCATAAGTTCTGATAGTGACCACCCATTTTGATTTATGAACATCGATTCCAATGAACAACAAAATGTTTTCAAAGAACGAAGTATTATCCGGATCAGTTTTCATTTGAGACCTCCTTATAGATATTTGTTACTTTCTGGAAATCTCAAATTAAATAAATATCACATTTTAAACATACGTACTTGCAAATAACCCGCCTAAACGAGTAAGTAATAATTAAAAATGTTGAATAAAAGATCCAGCACTTAACACATCGATCATCCCCTGCTGGAAAAGAAATCGGACAAGGGGCAAAATGAGTAAAATAGCAAAGTGTGAACATCCATGCGGTTGTAAATTAGATTTTAATTCATACAAGTTCAATCGTTCTTGAAGAAAAAAATAATAAACGGTTAGGCAAACCCTGATGCTTCGGTAACGAGATTTTTAATTGTTGTATAATTTCAAGAACCGTTTAAATATTCAGATAAAATGGTTAAGTTTATCTTAACTAATACATCACAGTTAAACTTTAACTATTAATAAACAATTCTAGGAGAACCTGTTATGGCAAAACAAATATCACCATTTCATTCGGCAGATAGTAAAGTCTATCACATTTATGGTTCGTGTTCATCAGGAAAAGGT
>JALHTS010000303.1 GCA_022865965.1 Ignavibacteriaceae bacterium | reverse complement strand
TCTTACCTTTATAAAACTGGAAGGGAAATTTGGCTTCAACTCTCTTCTCCGAAGCTCAGGTACAGTAATAGTGTATTTTGTTTTTGCTTATGCAACGTACTTGTTTACAAGCAGTACAATTAAATATCTTCTTGAAGATGTAAAGATAGGAATTTTTCTTCTTCACAGATTTATTTTCGTGGTTCTTTTTATCTTCTTTATGGCAGTAAACATAGGAAATATTGTTGTATCCTATTCAACTTTATACAGAACCACGGAAGTAGGTTTTCTTATGACAAAACCTGTTTCCTTTGTAAAATTATTTTTAATAAAATTTTTCGATAACTTCTTTTATAGTTCGTCAACTCTATTATTGGTTATAACAGCAGTAGTTTTTGGTTATGCTGAATATTTTAAGCTGCCCTGGTATTTTATTCCCTTCTCAATAACCTTTTTAATATTACCATTTATGTTTATTGCCGGATCTCTTGGTGCAATTGTACTATTACTGATTCTAAGATTTGCAGCAAGAATCGGCATAAAAAAAGTACTTGGATTACTTTTCGGAATTTATGGAACAGCAACTATTTCGTTTTATTATTTCAGCAGTCCTGTTGAACTTGTCAATAAAGTATTCGAGTACTTTCCGAACTTAAATAATTATTTCGGTTTTCTTGAAGATCCTGCCATAAGATTTCTACCAAATTACTGGATTTCAGAAGCATTATATTGGATAGTCTCCGGAAATTTCACAGCCGCTTTATGGTATGTTTATCTTATGGATGTAATTTCGATTTTAATATTTATTCTGGCTCTTTTTTTAGCAAAGATATGGTATTACAAAACCTGGCTTGTATCTTTAGATTTACCAACGAATCTGGTGATGAAAAGAAAAAGCAGGAATAAAATCTTCAGCTTTGAAAATGATACCTCACTAACACCACCACGTGAAGCAGTGCTGAAACGTGAATTTCTTATGTTCTTTAGGGAACCCAGTCAATGGACACACTTGTTAGTTATGCTCTTTCTCATAACAGTTTTTATTTCTTCATTAGGAAGCGTTGATGTTATAATTATGAACGCATATAACACTCAAATTAAAACCCTCGTTTATTTAATTGTATATCTGTTTAATGTTTTTCTTATTGCATCATTATCACTAAGGTTTGTATTTCCATTAGTAAGTCTTGAAGGAGAAACGATTTGGAAAATCAGAAGTTCACCATTGAATTATAAAAAATTACTTATTACAAGATTAGTAATTTATTTTTCAATAATCTTTTTAATCGGACAATTACTGAACTTTTTTTCAAATTACCGTTTTTCAATTCAGCTTGTTGTAATTTCACAAATAAACACTTTTTTTGTAACGGTTACTCTGGTAGCGTTAAACTTTGGTATGGGAGCGATTTTTGCAAATTATAAAGAGAGAAATCCAATAAGAATTGCATCTTCACAAGGAGCTTCATTAACATTTCTTTTCACTATTATTTATTTGGTTTTCCTGATCATACTTTTATTTTTCCCGATCAGCAATTACTTCGATGCCATTCAAACAGGTAGGATGATTTCAATCACAGAATTATTATATACAACACTAATATTAGGTTCACTTGCTTCAATTATCTCTTATTTATCAGTGTCAACCGGAATTAAGTATTTTAGTAATGATGTTTGATTTGAAAATTTTGAGCGGAATGATTAGAAACTTGTGTGCGTAATATCTATTGGAATAGTTTCTTGAGATATTATTTCTATAATTTTATTTTCATCAACAATTGCCGCAGAAAGTTTATTATTAGCAACGGCAGCTGTATCTATGTATAACACATTTTTCAGAAGATCGTGTTTTGGCTCTGCGAAACGAGTATGACCTACAATTTGAAGTTTACCGATATTAATTAACTGATCTCTTGTCCACAATAATCCGTGCTCTTCAATTAAGTCCTTCCTAAAAATATTTTCAAGTAGTTCCTTATCACCAAGTACATCATCTTTAAATTTACTTTTGTAATATGTTGAAATGCCTGCGTGAGAAATAAAACAATCTTTATGATTAATAAACAACGGCGCTTCTTTTACCATTTCAAGATGAGCATTAACTTTTTCCCATCTTCCCTGATAAGATCGTAATGTAGTTTCTGAACCATTATGATGCCAGGCACGACCCATCACACTTGATGGATCTTTCATATAATAATAAAACATAAAATCGTGATTGCCGGGAGTGAAAGGAATTTTATGCTCGGCAAAATATTCCATTACTTCATAACTAAAATTTCCTCTATCAACAAGATCACCAACACAGTAAAGCGGTATATCAGCATACTTAACAGAAATTTTTTCTATTAACTTTTCTAAAGTATTGAAGCAGCCGTGAATATCACCAATTACAGTAATCATTTTTTAAACTTAAATATTAAAAACTTCTTTAGAGTACTTTAATAATTCATCCCTAAACTTAGGATGAGAAATTTCAATTAGAGCTTTTGCTCGTTCCTGAATTGTCTTTCCAAAAAGATGAGCAACGCCATATTCTGTTACAACATAGTGAACATCACCACGAGAAGTAACAACGCCGGCACCTTGTTTAAGCATAGGAACAATTTTTGAAATTTTTCCGTCCTTAGTAGTAGAAGGCAGAGCAATTATTGGTTTACCTCCTTCACTTCTGGCTGCTCCACGAATAAAATCAACTTGTCCGCCAATACCGCTGTAGAATTTAGTGCCTATAGAATCAGAGCAAACCTGCCCGGTAAGATCAACTTCAATTGCGGAGTTAATTGCAATCATTTTATTGTTCTTGGCTATTATAAGAGGATCGTTGACATATTCTTGTGGATGAAATTCAATTATTGGATTGTTATCAATGAAGTCATAAACTTTTCTTGTCCCAAGAACAAAACCGGCAATTATTTTACCCGGATGAAGTGTTTTTTTCTCGCCGCTTATTATTCCCCTTTCAACTAATTCAATAATGCCGTCAGAAAACATTTCTGTATGAATGCCAAGATCTTTTTTATCAGTCAAATATTTCATAACTGAATCCGGTATTGCACCAATGCCCATTTGCAAAGTAGAACCATCTTCAACCATATCTGCAATGTACTTACCAATTCTATCAAACACTTCCAGCATTTCTGGAGTTGCATCCGGATCGATCTGCGGAAGTTCTTCCAGTTCTTCGTCACATTCCACAATATGATGAATTTTATTTATGTGAATAAAACTATCTCCCAAAGTTCTCGGCATATTCTGATTAATCTGGGCAATAATAACTTTAGCTTTTTCAGCGGCAGCCTTAATTGTGCCTACATCAACACCATAAGAACAGAAACCGTGTTCATCAGGTGGAGAAAGCTGTAATAGAGCAACATCTGTTTGTATTATATTATTCTTAAAAAGAAGCGGAACTTCTGATAAAAAGATCGGAATGAATTCTGCTCTTCCTTCATTAACTGCTTTTCTCGTATTTCCGCCAATAAAGAAAGCTTTGTGCTTAAAATGTTTTTCCATTCCCGGTTCAACATAAGGCAACGGACCAACCACCAGAATATGATATATTGTTACATCAGTTAGTTCGTCTTTTCTTCTTACTAGCGCTCTTACTAATTCGTGAGGTATTGCGCAACCTGGCTGCACTACTACATTGTCACCGGATTTAATACTTTGAACTGCTATATCAGAAGTTACTACTTTGCTGTTGTATATTTTTAAAAGATTTGTTGGTATTGCCTTCTTATAAGCTATTTCATCTGCTGCTGTCATAATTTATTTTCTATTAGATTCAAAAAACAATTCATTAATTTCAATTTGTAGAAAAAACGTGAAGTCTTCTATATTCAATATTGAACGTATTGGCCAATGGTTCATTACAACAATAATTATTGTGAGTGCAAACACCTTTAGCGAGACCAAGATCACCAATTAAAGCGTTTGATAAACCGTTATCGGCTATATCCATAATATACTCTATTGTGGCATTGTTTAAACCATAGCTCGCGGTACGGGCAACAATGGCTGGCATATTAGGCACACAATAATGAATAATATTATGAAGTTGATAAACCGGATCAGAAAGCGTTGTAATACGACTGGTTTCAATACAACCACCCTGATCAATCGAAACATCAACAATTACAGCACCTTTTTTCATTTGTTTAACCATTTCTTCAGATACAAGATGCGGAGCCTTTATCCCTTTAATTAAAACCGCACCAATTAAAACATCTGCAAATTTTACACCTCTTGATATTGTGTAAGAATTAGCCATTACAGTTGTCACTCTTTTACGAAACTGCGTTTCAATCTGTCGGAGCCGATTTAAGTCCTTATCAAGCATAATTACCTGTGCACCTCTTCCAAGAGCAGCATGAGCAGCAGAAATTCCTACAACCCCAGCACCAAGGATTACAACTGCAGCAGGAGCGACTCCGGTAATTCCACCGAGTAAAATACCTCTGCTTCCACTGCTAAAGCTCTCAAGTTGTCTTTCCGCAACTTGTATAGCAAGCTGTCCGGCAATTTCACTCATCGTATGAAGCACTGGTAATTTGCCTTCTTCATCTTCTATAAGTTCATATCCAATTGCCGTAACATTCTTTTTGAGCAGAATTTCTATAATGTTCTTTTTTGCTACAGCAAGGTGAAGAAATGAAAATATAATCTGATTTTCCTGAAGCATTTTAGCTTCTTCAAAAGTCAGAGGTGCAACTTTCACAATCATTTCCGCTCTTCCAAAAACTTCTTCTGCACTATAGACTATGTTTGCACCAATTTTAGCATATTCTTCATCACTAAAGTGACTTTCGAACCCGGCTTCTGTTTCAATATAAACAGTATGTCCGGCTCTTACTAAAGCATCAACACCTGCCGGTGTTAGCGATACTCTCTTTTCTTCATAAAGAGATTCTCTCGGTATTCCAATTCTCATTTAAATATTCACTTTATTTTTATTAGTAAAAATAT
>JALHTS010000039.1 GCA_022865965.1 Ignavibacteriaceae bacterium | reverse complement strand
TAAAAATCACACACTCAGCACAATTTTCTCATCATCAATCTGTACTTCATTCATTAACTCACCAAATAACGTTGCATGTGTCGCTTTGTTGATTTTCACTTTAACATAAGTTCCGGGTTGGATGTTTCTGTCTGCAGATATGATAACAACTTTATTGGAATCGGTTCTGCCTGCGTAAAAATCGTCAGACTTTCTGCTGAATCCTTCAACAAGCACAGTTTCTTCTTTACCGATTAATTCCTGGTTCTTTTCAAATGAAATCTGCTGTTGAAGTTCAATTATTTCCTGGAGACGTTTTGATTTAATTTCTTCAGTAACATCGTCATTCATTTTGAATGCTTTTGTTCCTTCACGCGGAGAATATTTGAACATGTACGCACCATCGTATCTCACCTGCCGCATTACATCAAGAGTTGCAAGATGGTCTTCCCACGTTTCAGTTGGAAATCCGGCAATTATATCTGTTGAAAAACTTACACCGGGAATTATGCGTTTTGCGCGTTCGATAAGATCGAGATAATGCTCAACTGTATAAGTCCTGTTCATCAGTTCCAAAATTCTGTTTGAACCTGACTGCACAGGCAGATGAATATGGTTACATAAATTTGGATGCTTTGCAATTGTGTGAAGCAGTTTATCTGATAAATCCTGGGGATGTGAAGTTGTGAATCTAACTCTCATTGTTCTATCAACTTTAGCAACTGCGGCAAGAAGATCAGCAAAATCTCCGCCGTTGGCGAACTGTTCATCGAGATAAGAATTTACATTTTGACCAAGCAGAGTAACATCTTTAAATCTTCGTGCTGAAAGACTTTCAACTTCTTTAACAACTGATTCGAGCGAACGGCTTCTTTCACGTCCTCTTGTAAAAGGAACAACGCAGAAAGTGCAGAACTTATCGCAGCCGCGCATGACAGAAATCCAGGCTGAGAGCCCGTCTTCACGATGCGGTTCAATATCATCATAGGTTTCTGTGCGCGAAAGTTTAACACCTATTCCCTTATCACCGTTGAAAGCAACATCAATGTATTCGGGTAATCTTCTATATTCATCCGGACCAACAACGAGATCAACAATTTTCTTTTCTTCAATAAGATCTTTTTTCAATCGTTCCGCCATACAGCCGAGAATGCCGACAATAACTTCAGGGCGCTGAGTTTTAAGTGTTTTGAAATTACCAAGTCTGCCGTAAATCCTTTGTTCGGCATTTTCACGGATGCTGCAAGTGTTAAGAAGAATTATATCTGCATTATCCGGTTTATCGGTGACATCGTATCCTTGTTTTTTAAGAATGCCGAGAACAATTTCCGTATCGGCAACATTCATCTGGCAGCCGTAAGTTTCTATGTAAACGTTATTTTTTTGCATAAGTGGTAAAGTAAAAATCTTTAATTTCCCTGTCATTCCCGCATAGGCGGGAATCTAAAACCAATAAAACAAATTGGATTCCCACTCCTGCCTACCGCAGGTAGGTTCGTGGGAATGACAACCAGGTAAAACTTAATAATTTGATTTTATTCCTGATAAATTTTCCAGGTTAAGCCGAATGAAGAAAAAGATCAGAGTTTTGTAAGCGAATAT
>JALHTS010000302.1 GCA_022865965.1 Ignavibacteriaceae bacterium | reverse complement strand
TTCTTCTTCCACCAGTATGTAATTCACATTCAGGGGGCATTTTATTTTTATCGATAATTTCAATAACCACCTCCGGACAATTATCAGTGGCTATACGGGCATCACCTAAATCCATAGTTTCTTTACAAAACTCAACTCTCTCTACACCATCAGCTAATTCAAAGTAAGAGAGAGGAATATTTAATTCTTTGTAAGCACCCTGCATAAACATTGCCCAAATTGGTAATGCAGCTTTTGCTCCCTGACCATACCAATTGGTAAACTTAACACGATGATCATCAAATCCAACCCAAACGCCTGCAACAAGATCGGGAGTAAAGCCCACAAACCAGGCATCGGAAAATTTTTGTGTTGTTCCGGTTTTCCCTGCTGCCGGAAATTGAAAATATCTTCTAACACCCGCACCGGTTCCGGAATTTACAACATCCTGCATCATATCAACCATAATAGAAGCTGTTTGCGGGTTCAATGCCTGCACATATTCGGGTACAAACTCATCGATCATAACTCCATTACGATCTTCGATTTTCAATATAGAAATCGGATTTACATGAACTCCTTTGTTGGGAAATGTTCCTAATGCAGAAGTTATTTCTAAAGGGGTTAATTCCACAGTACCGAGTGCGATCGCTGGATAAGAATCTAATTTAGAATTTATACCCATTCTTGAAGCAAGTTTTACAACCTGATTAGGAGGTGCCATTTCGCCAATAGTTAATCTTCCGGCAATTACATTTATGGATTGTGATAAGCCCCATCTTAAAGTTTCATATCCGCTGTATTCATCATCAGCATTTGATGGAGACCAGCCCTTATAGTCAAATCTTTGATTTAGAACAGTGTATGCTGGAAAAAGTCCGTTCTCTATTGCAACAGTATATACAAAAGGTTTGAAAGCTGAACCGGGCTGACGTTTTATACCTGCAACGTGATTCAATCCTCGTCCAAACTCCATATTTTGTCCACCAACAAGAGCTTTGATATTTCCTGTCTTGGGATCAATAACAACAAATCCGACTTCGATTGTGGTTGCAGAAGCTTTAACGGAATCTATAAACTTACTATCATATTTGAAGCGATTATAAATAGCACTTTTTTCACTTTTATCAGCAGAGATATATTGAGGCAAATCTTTTATTGCACGATCAACGAGATTTGTAAGCAGACTTTTATTTCTATCCCACTTCCAATTCTTGTTAAATAACTCCTGGTATTCTTTCAGATGTTTTGCAGCAGAACGATTTGCAATTCTTTGCATACTCATATCAAGAGTTGTATAAATATTTAGCCCTTCGCGATAAAGATCGTATCCGTATTTATCAGCCATTGCAGACATTTGCAATCTTACATATTCCATAAAATGCGGAGCCTCAGTTCTCATTGCACTAATTCTTTCTGAACCCAAAACTATTGGCTGCGTTATTAACTTATCATAATCTGACTGAGAAAGAATATCTGTTACAACCATATTATGCATGACAAGATTGCGACGCTCAATTGCTCGATCATATCGTTTGACCGGATCATAACCATCCGGCGATTTTAGTAAAGCTATAAATACTGCTGATTCCGGAAGAGATAGTTCAGAAGCCTTCTTACTGAAATATACCTGTGCGGCAATTTCTATACCATAAGCACTTTTTCCGAAATATGAAACGTTAAGATATAACTCAAGAATTTCGTTTTTAGTAAAATTCTTTTCTATTTGAATTGCGGTTATCCATTCTCTTATTTTTCTTACGGCAGTATCAAGTTTATTTTCTCTTCTGCTCTTAAGATTGTAAAGATTTTTCGATAATTGCTGCGTAATAGTGCTTGCACCTTCTTTAAATGATAAAGAAAAAATATTTTTTATCATTGCCTTGAAAAATCTTGGTACATCAACACCCCAATGATCATAAAATTTTCTGTCTTCGGTTGCAATGAGTGCATCAATCAAATGTTGAGGAAGGCTGTCCAGCGATGTTTCAATTCTGTTCTCAATAAAAAACTGACCAATTAGTTCACCATCAGCGGAATATACTTTACTGGCTAAAACGGGACGCGGGTTTTCTAGTTCCTCAAGTGATGGAAGTCCACTTACTATATAAATTAAAATTACAAGGAAGAAAACAAAAATAATTGATAAAACGGTCCAGCGTGTTTTACTGCTTTTCCTTTTTTTTCGGCCTTTATTTTTTTTTGAAAAGCTGTTAAAGTAATCGTTAAAATCTGAATCAGAATATTTCTTTTTAGCCATTTAAGTCCAATCCACTATATCAAAATTTGAATTTGAGAATTTTCCATAACAAGGTTTATCAAGCCACGAGCCAAGATTTACGTAAGTGCCTTGGTTATGAGAAATAAAAAGTCTTTTATGCAAATGTCCGAAAAGCACGTAATCAAATCCTTCATCAATTTTTTTCTTTGCTGCTTCAAGTAATCCGTCACCTTCGCCGTAATCCTTAACAGAAGTGTATCCACGACTAGATTTGCTTATACCGCTTGCTAAAGCTACTCCTAAATCGGGATGAATTATTGAATATGCTTTTTGTAAAAATTTATTTCTTAAAATTGCTTTTAATACTTTGTAACCTGCATCATTCTGAACTAATCCGTCACCGTGACCAATAAAAAATTTTTTTTCATTTAGTACAAATTCAGACGGATCAGGATACAAAATTGCACCAATATCATCAGTAAAAAAATTACGGAGCAAAAAATCGTGATTACCTATAAAATAATGCAGTTTTACTCCATTTTCCGTAATGTCCTGCAAAGCTGTAAGAGTCCGGAAAAATCCCTTTTGATACACTTTTTTGTACTCAAACCAATAATCGAAAAGATCGCCGACAATAAATAATTCGTCGCAGTTATCTTTAGCAAAAGAAAGAAATTTAACAAGGAGTCTTTCCTTGACCTTCTCTTCTTCTTTTGACTTAAGTCCTAAATGAATATCGGATATAAACAGATAAGTTTTGTTCACATTAAACTGATTTTATTGATGAGAAAAACTAAGCAATCAGCATCATAAATGAAATAACAATAAATTAGGCAATTCTTAACAGTAGTTGCCTTTATTTCTTTAGGAAACTTGCCAAAAGCCAATTATGAGGATCGAAAATTATATCAACAGGTTTTTTAACCGATTCAAATTTTATTTTTTTGTTTGATAAGTCAATATAGGATTTAATAACCTGGTCTGTTTGATCATCAAAAACAATCTTTAATTCAAGTTGAAAGTGAAATTCTTTATATCTTTCCTGAACCTGTTCAATATTGATTTCAATTGAATATTTTTCATCTATTTCTGATATAATAAAAGAATACTCAGCTTTAATCTGATCATCACTTTCAAAAATCCATTGATCAAAAAATTTTGTAAGATCTTTTTGCGAAATTGTTTCACTTATGCTCCTGAAATCATTAATAGAAGCCGAGCCATATTTGAATTCGTTATAGTAATTTCTAAGAATGTTAAAAAATATTGAATCTCCCACTTCAAATCTTAACATATGAAGAACCCAGGCACCTTTATCATAGACTGTTGAACTAAAAAGATCATCCGGAGC
>JALHTS010000301.1 GCA_022865965.1 Ignavibacteriaceae bacterium | reverse complement strand
TCAATTTTATTTGCATCACTTTTAACTTCATCCATTGCAGACTGAATTTCTCTAGTAACATCTTTAATTATAATTAACTGTTCAACCTTTAGATTTGGAACTGCACGTTCTTCTTCTGAAGATTTTGCATAGAATCCATTCTTTAAAAGGTTTTCATCATCTTTTTGTATGTTGGGCAATATTCCTCGGACACAGTGATGATTTGTCATTATCAACCCATCTTCAGAAACAAATGATCCAGAGCAGCCGTTGCCAAATTTTAATGCACTTTTCTGAAATTTTTCTAATAATTCTTCTGAAGGTCTGAATCCATATTCCTGCTCAATATAATCAAGTGGAAAATTTTCAAAAGTCCACATCTTACCCATATCAAACTTTTGGGCTTTTACAGTATCAGGATTTATCCCGTAGTAGGATTGGGCAGAAAGATTAATAAATAATAAGAATAACAAGATGATTGAGAGTTTGAAGATGTTTTTTAATGCAGGGCGGGGTTTGTTTACAATAAACATTATTTAACCTGGTGATTTTTTAAGAAATTTCTCAACAAATCTAATTAGATGAGATAAGTTATACAATTTTTATTATCTTTTATTAAAAGGTTAGAGTTTTTAAAATTTTATGAACGTTCAGATTATCGGCACAAGAAAATGTAATGATACTCAGAAAGCAGAACGCTTCTTTAAGGAAAGAAGAATTACATATCACTTCAGAGATTTGACTGAAAAAGGAATAGCAAAAGGTGAACTCGATAATATCAAGTCAGTAATACCTATTGAAGAATTAATCGACAGAAACGGAATTCAATTCAGAAAAAGAAATTTATCATTTATGGTTTTTAATATAGAAGAAGAACTTCTTAATGATTCACTTTTATTAAAAACTCCAATTGTAAGAAACGGGAGATTAGTTACAATAGGTTTTCAACCGGAAGTTTGGAAGGCGTGGTTTAAATCTTAAATATTACTAATAAAATTAAAAATTTTTATGGAACCTAAAAAAAAATCAGCTGTAATAAGTAATGTGCTTGCAATTGTGTTGAGTATCTCACCGGTTATTCTTGCACTGTTTTTATATCCCGATTTTCTGGGAGATGATTCATACATACACATTGGTTTTATAACGGGATTACTTAATGGTGATGGATTCGCTTTCACTGGCAATGTTACATACGGATCAACTTCACCGCTTTGGGTAATTCTTGGAGCATTTGTTTCTATTCTTACTGACGATCCTGAATTTTCCATAAGACTGTTAAGTGGAATTTTTACATTCATCAGTGTTTTTCTTTTCTTAAAACTTGCTGATGTTTTAAAACTTAAATCATCTATAAAGTTTATTGCTGCACTTTCATTTTGTCTTAATCCTTTTTTCCTTCGCTGGGCATTAAGCGGAATGGAAGCAACAGCCGCAATTGCAATGCTTCTATTCCTTATTTACGCTTATTCCGACCGCTACCATGTTAGACATCCTTATATCTACGGATTTTTACTTGGCATTGCAACTTTACTACGCCCTGAATTCGTTTTGCTATTCTTAATTTTAATTCTATACTTGCTTTTTATAAACGGTCATCACAGAAAAGAAACCATAAAAACATTATTAACAGGTTTGAGTGTTCTCTCTGCCTGGTTAGTATTTGCCTATTTTCACTTTGGAACTATAGTACCAAACACTTACAAAGCTAAAGCCGGTTCCGGATTTTTTCCGATGACTATTGAAGGAAGTATCCGAGACATCAAATTATTACTCGGTGGAAATATTCCCGAATTTATGGTTCTT
>JALHTS010000300.1 GCA_022865965.1 Ignavibacteriaceae bacterium | reverse complement strand
TTTATTACAGAATTTTGACGCTCAATTATAAAAGAAGTTTCATAAATAATTGTTAAATGTTATAAGTGGTTATTAAAGTATTCTTCTCGGATTTCATTTTAATTCCGCCGATTTTTCCTCGACAAATTTATTGAGTCTCTCAAACCAATGAAGAAAAAGCTTGGAGTGTTAATGTTTCAGTTTGAATACCTGAATAAACAGGAAATAAGCGGACTAACTGAATTCCTCGATCGGTTTGAATCATTCATTGAGTCTATTGATAAGAAATTTACTTACGGAGTAGAAATCCGTAACCCAAACTTTCTTAAAAAACCATTCTTTGATTTTCTAGAAAGAAATAAACTAGCAATGGTATTCCTTCAAGGATATTATATGCCGCCGATCTGGAATGTATTTAATGAATTCAAAGAACAAATTAAATCAACTGCCGTTATAAGATTACACGGTCCTGATAGATCAGGCATTGAAAAGAAAACAGGAAGCATCTGGAATCAGATTGTAGAACCTAAAGATGAAGAGCTTGATAAAATTGGTGAGATAATTTATAACTTTAAGAATAAGAAAGTTGATACATACGTTAATGTCAATAATCATTATGAAGGACGTGCACCGCTGACGATAAGAAAGATTGAAAAGAAAATCGGATAAAGAAAATACCACCACCACCCACAGTTACCTATTTTTGGCTCTCACTTCTGTCTAAATTTCTGAATGAATTTTGTTTTTAATAGATAACTTATACCACGTATAAGCTGAATATTATCATCGTTCTATTTTACAAATATCTTTCAATCAAAGTTATCTAATTTGAAAATGATTTAGATAAATAGTTTGTTATATCAACAAACATGTACGACAAATTAACCAGTTCAATGGGATGGCTCTTTGATAATCCAACAGTACAGATGTACTTTCCTTTTCTCTTTAAGTACTCAAGAACAGGTATATAATCATTGTCTGAAGAAACTAAACATATTATATCACATGTCTCAGCAACTTCAACTAGTCTAATTGCTACTGCTACGTCCACACCTTTTTCTTGACTGGATCTTATATTTATTTTATTTAGATATATCGCATTTTGTCTCGATGATCTTTCTATGAATTTTTCCCACTGTTCCTTCGATAATTTTTTCCCTGATGGACCAGGAACTTTATCAGAATAAATATACTCCAGTCCAGTGGAAGATTGGCCACCAAATTCCTGCACAATTGGTACTCTTATTGCTTCAATTAGCAGATTATTGAGTGAGAAATTATTGGCAATCTTGTCATTATCAAGACCAGAGTCGATTAGTCTGGAAATGAGGTTTGGACCATCAACTATTACGCTATATCTCATAATTACTCCAATCAATTCTGAATTATTTTACTCATACCATAGTTCACTTATTTTCTGTGCTGTATCTAGTTTTTCTTTCTTTGTATAACGGGGTGATTGCGGCGCCATTCCTTTAACGTCCTTATCCAAAACAATTGGCTGAATCTTATTTTTAGATTCAAGATGAATGATATATTTACCTGTATTTTTATATGGTAATATGCCAGCCTCTTTAATTTTTGCTAACCATCTTATTTTAGAAACGGGATTTACTTCATACATCGCTAAATATTTAAGTTGCGGTATTATTGCTGGTGAAATTCTGACAGCCCACCAAGCATCATTGTCAATGAATGCATGCTTGAATCCTTCCTCTCTAGCTGCACATACAATAGTATCAACTTCCTTCATTGTTATTAATTCTTTTCCCTTCTTTATTTCGATTGGAGAGATCCCTTCTTTGAAAGGAATGTACTGGTAAACAATCTGATCGTTTGCTTGGTATTTTTTTATTTCGATTACTTCGGGTTTCTCTTGTAATCTTTGAAGTAGAGAATTCAAGTCCTCAGTTTGCTCATCAATTACAACTATGATTCCTACTCTATTTTCATATAAGATGTGATTTAATAACGAATCTATGTTTTCATAATCAGTCTTTAGTAATTGAATTTCAATTTCTTTTTTGACACTTGTATCCGATTTTATAATGGAGCTGAATTTTTTATATAATTCTCTTTTAGAGGTTTCAAACGATGCATAAAATCTCATTATTTGTGGCCCAATGTGTTCGTATAGATCGTGTGATTCTAATTCATTCTCAATAAAAAATAATCTGGGGTTTTTGTTGTTTGTAAAATCAAATAAGAATCCATCTGGAACTCCGGTATTTTTAGATTTTTTACTACCGACCCTCCTTTTATAGTCTAATAAGACTGTATCCTCACCAAAAATAAATTTTTTATTCTGAACAACAGCTTTTTCAAGTTCAGCTTCATTCTCGAATGAGACTTCCTCATAAGATTTTTGATTTATAAGTAGATAAGCCATTTAAAATCCTCATTGATTATGATACAGCTTTTTAATTAGAGCTTTAGATCAATACTTTCATTGCTCCTTAATATGTTTAACCTATTTAAAAGTTAACTCCTTTTTTGCCATGAAATATTTAAATATCCTTTTGAAAATGAATTTTCTATTATTAAAGTCGTGACTCTTCATTTCTGATATAATTTTTTTCTGTTGTAACCTTGCTTCTTCAACTGCCTTTCTTCCTAGAGTTACCAATTTTTCAAGTTTCGGAAAATATTGTGGAAATCTTTTTTTCAAATCGTCAAATACAATTCCTTTCATTTGTGGGTCCTCATATTTCTGATAAATACTTGATAAAATTTCCATATCATAGTCTATCTTGGAAATTTCTAAGGATAAGTCTAATAATTTTCTACGATTGGATTTATCACTTAACAGATAGTCATCAAAATCAAAATACATATACATTGAATTTGAAATTTTCTTTGAAGACTTCGCTCTTTTTTCTGCATCTTTTCTAGAATCATCAAGTTCTTTGAGCAATTGAGGAAGTAGTGTGATATCAGATTGAGGAATTTTTTCATAAACTCTGATAAAATCTTCAATTCCATTGATCTCATTTTGTAAATCCTCAATTGCTTCTTCTGCAGCAGAAATCTTTCTTTCAAAGTATATTTTTTGCAACTCGAATTTGTTTGCTTTACTGGATTGAAATATTTCAAATAATTTGGTGACTAGAATAGTGGCAATTGAACCAACTAGAATCCATAAAACGTTTTCCATTGTAAATTTTTCCATATTGTTTTTCAGAACTTAAGCTGCTTTAGTTTCGTATAAGTATTTTTGGAATGAGATGAATGTATTTTTGATCTTATCTACTCCGCCGAGTTGTTCTGCAGCATCGGTTATTGAGTAGTATTTTAGTTCTAAGAGACTAGGTAATTTTTCTTGTGCAAGTTCGCTCACACCTGTTTCGATGTACTTAAAGAGTACAAAGTCTAAGAAATCTTTTTGTTTGTCATCAAGACTTCTAAAAATATTAGCCTTTGAATTTATTACTCGTTCTTCTCTTGTAATTGGTTTTATAGCAAATGAAACATATTCAAGTACATCGAATAAATCGCTTTTCTCCGCGTTGATTAGTTTTTGAAGCGTTGTAAGTTCATCGTTGCCATAACCTGCTTCTTCTAGTTTTTCTAAAAATGATTTCCGGGTTGATGGATCAGACCATATTTCTCTTAGTTCATTCTCGCTTCTGAAAAACTCCGGCAGTTTACCAAATAAACTTTCTAAAAATTCTTCTGCTGAAATTGGTTTTCCATCTGCACTCCAAAATGAAGTGGCTATCATATGTTGGATTTCACGTTCTTTACCATCACGCAATTTTATTTTTACTTTCTTTATACATACACAAGGACTTTGTCCACACTTCGGACATACTTGGGGTGGCTCTTTTTCACATATACAATAAATTTTACCACAAATAGGACAAGGCTGAGAAGGTTCCCTAATACATTCACAAGGATATTTTTTGCATTTTGAACAGAGCTCAGGTTCAATCGGTTCGCCATCCCATTCTGGGTCTGAAAAATGGTGATAGGCATCTACAAAGTCATATATTGTAAAATATTCTTTGCCTTCAAATAAACGAGTGCCACGACCAACAATTTGTTTAAATTCTATCATAGTATTAATTGGACGCAGTAAAACTATATTCCTGATATTTCTCGCATCAACACCAGTAGATAATTTTTGTGATGTTGTAAGAACTGTTGGAATTGTTTTTTCATTATCCTGAAATTCACGTAAGTGCTGTTCTCCAAGTGCACCATCGTTTGCAGTTACACGCTGGCAATAGTTTGGATCACTGCTTTCCTTATGCTGATTAATTAAATCCCTAATGGCAAGTGCATGATCCTGAGAAGCACAAAAAACAATTCCCTTTTCCTTTTGGTCTATTTCTGATAAAAGAATTTTTACTCTTTTTTCTTCACGCGCTTTTATTTCAATAATTTTATTAAAATCTGTTTCCACATATAATTTGCCTGTTTCGACTTCACCTTCAATAACAGTATCATCCGAAGTATAAATATATTCATCTATTGTTGTCTGAATTCGTTTTACTTTAAAGGGAGTTAGAAATCCATCATTAATACCTTCCTTAAGGGAATATATGTATACGGGATCACCAAAATATTTGTAAGTGTCTATGTTATGTTGACGTTTTGGAGTTGCTGTTAAACCAAGTTGAACGGCCGGAGAAAAGTAATTCATTATATCACGCCAATTGCTTTCATCATTTGCTCCGCCTCTATGACATTCATCTATAACAATAAAATCAAAATAATCTTTAGGGTACTCACCAAAATATGGAGTGTTACTTTCCCCACTCATAAAAGTTTGAAAAATTGTGAAAAAAATACTTCCGTTAGTTGGTACTCTTCCCCTCCTTCTTATTTCGTTTGGGCTGATGCGAACGAGTGCATCTTCAGGAAAGGCGTTAAATGCATTAAAGGCTTGATCTGCTAATATGTTTCTATCTGCAAGGAATAAAATACGTGGTCTTCGAGAGCCATCTCTTTGCAAATTCCATCTAGTTTGAAATAACTTCCAAGCGATTTGAAATGCAATAAAAGTTTTACCAGTACCAGTTGCCATTGTAAGAAGTATTCGATCTTTTCCATCGGAAATTGCAGCGAGAGTTTTTTCAACAGCGAGTTCTTGATAAAACCTTAACGGTTTTGTACCACCAATATCTTCATAAGGAATTTTGTTGAAGCTATCACGCCATACTTCGACAAGCTCAGTATGAATTCCTTTGGGGAATGCTTTGTTCCATAGTTCATCAGGTGTGGGGAATTTGGTGACTAATCCCTCTTTACCCGATTTCATACAGATTTGATAGATCTCTTTTCCATTTGATGAATAGGTATAATCAATATCTAATTTTTCAGCATAATTTTTTGCCTGCGCAACGCCTTCGCCAACTTCTAATTCATCGCTCTTAGCTTCTATAACGGCAAGTTTTTTATTTTTATAAACAAGCACATAATCTATAATTAAAGGTTTTGTTCTTTCACCACCTGTTTTAATTCTTCCTTTAGTTATATGAAATTCACGTAGAATTTTTGTGTCTTCTTGAATGCCCCAACCACTTGCCATAAGTTTAGGGTCTATTAGTTCTGCTCTGGTTTCGGCTTCGTTCATAATTATTAAGTTGAAAATTGCTAATAGAATATTCTTGTTTAGTCACTTTAGAATCACATAAAAAAAGCGTGTAATACAAGTATTTGACTGCAAAAAGGCATTATCATCACATAACCATCACATAAGAATCAGGCCCAAAATGGGATATAACTTGCATATTTTCTTGATTTATTTGTTGGATCCTCTTCTTTAATAACTCCCTCTTCAATAGCATCCCGTATAATTCTGGATGCAATAGAATAATTATGTTCTTCAATTTTGAAACGTTCTCTAAGCGATTGATTAGTCATTTTCTCATTTGAAACATATTTAAGGCAGGCGTGCTGATAACAAGCTCTTATTTTATCCTTCTTATCTGTTTCATTTAAAGTTTTATAGCTATATAAAATTACTTTAGTGCGATGTTCAGAAATTAAAACATTAATAGCAGGTAACTGATATAATTCATTATTAAAAATAACTTTGTCCAAACCACTACCTTTTTCTTCACAAAAACCCATACGTCTCATTAAATCTGCTAATTTTTCATTTCTAGAAATATATTCATCTATGAATCTTTCAGGAGTGATTAAGGGAATTCCAGGATTAGAAATTTCTATCCTATCGGAAAATATTTCGATCATAGGGAAACCTTTTTCAAAAAAGTCCTGATGAATTAAAGCATTAGCGACCACTTCTCTGATTGCAATTTCGGGATACATACGGGTATCTTTTCTAAGCGCTTTGCCTATTTCCTCATTTGCAGGTAATTGACTATTAATCCAATCTACTAATCCTTCAAAACCGATTGCATAACCTTTTATACCAATTTGCTCTCTAATCGTCTCAACTTTGTTTTTTCCTTTGTAGACAATTACCCTAATCGACTTTCTTTTTACTACATCAAATTCGTTGAGGTCTTTAGCAAAGAGGATTGCACCTAATTTGGTTATGGCATATCCTGAGTTTTGTTTTGCCACTAAATTTTCGGCAATAAATTTTTTAATTACGCCTTCCTGATTCGATGGATATGGTAGCTTTAACAAATCAAAATAAGTTTGTGTGCTTAATAAGTCTATAATATCAGCAGACGTAAGGTTAGATTTTGCAATTTCATTTTCAAAAGGTGTGATTTCTTTACGCCAAATTTTAGAGGCTTTTTCGGGAAATTCAGAAAGTTTTCTGGTAACATTTCCGATCCTAATATAAGCATTATGCAAAAATTCAACTGGTTGTGTTTTTGCTGAGGGAATAATAAATAGAGATATATGGATTGTAGAATCATAGTCAAATTCAAACACTGAAAAGTCTATTCTTGGATTAAGTCTTGTTGCTAGCCAATGTTCTAAATCTTCGTTACCTTTTTTATGTGATTTAGCTTTGAAGCTCGTACCCAATATTTTGTGTGCAACATCCTGAACTCCAAAAACAAGGTATCCATAAGTCTTGTTTTGTAAACATGCACCATTAGCCAGAGCGGAGATACTTTCACCAATCTCTTCGTGGGAATGAAAATTATGCTTAAACTCAAGCCACTCATTCTCTATTGGTTGTTTGATAAGATAATTAAGCAAATCAATTAGTTTTTGAGTATTCATATTCTAATATCTTTTATTGAGTTTAACTCGCCATTAAATGCTTTTTGTAAAATTGATTTTTTTAACTCTTCTAAATCTTCTATCTTTTTTTGATAAATGGTTTCTATTTTTTTTGTTTCGGTTGAAAGTGCCTCTAGTTTTTGGATGATGGTTTTTTGTTCGTCAAGTGAATTAGGGTATGGAATAATATAATTTTCAATCCAATCTTTTGATACTCTTTTGTGCCCTACTGCCCCGCTCATTAATTTCTTGCCTTCATCCCTAAATTGATTTCGAGATAAGAAATAATATAGATAATCAGGGAGAATGTTTCCTTTTGATCTAAAAACAATATATTCACTTGAACCAAAGCCAACACCATTAATTAGATTTCGGGCAATTCCAATTTTACCATTTTCAAAACAAGGTGTAATCTTTGCCAACAGCACATCATTTTCAGCAAAATATGTATAGCTACCATTTACATCTTTTAATTGCCTCTGTTTAACTCCTATAATTTCTTTATTCAAAACACCTAAATCTTCCATAGGTAAAAAAGTAACCAGTTCTGTTCCTTTGAGTTTGTCTCTTGCTTCTTTTTTCTGTGGTTTTATCTCACAAATTATCCCTAATGTTTTCTCTTCCCAGTCTTCACCTTTATTTTCAAATACATTTTGCAAATAACTTTCAAAAAGTTCTTTAGCATTATTTAGGTTTTGTTCTGCATTGACTTTTGCTTTGGCTATAGCAGCAAAGGCTTCATCTAAAATGTCTACTATTCGTTTTTGTTCTGGTAGTGGGGGGGCCGGAATTTCATATTCCTTCACCATTGGAACAGTTAATTGCGGAATTGAAGTCCCACTTGATGAGAATTCTATACTACTAATTGCGTATTTTAAAAAGTATAAGTTTACAACATCAACTTTGGGAATTACAACAATTAATCTTACTACTGGATAAAATTTTCCAGTCCTTATCTCTGAATAACCAATTGTTCCTCTCGCTGAAATCGTAATACATGGTTTATCTACTCTTGATATGTTTGAATAACCGTACAAGCCTTTATCTTTTTCACCATTTGAAAAAATAGGTATGTTATATTTGTCAGTTTTAACCTTGGAAAAGCTTTCTTTAGGCACATCGCCTCCAGCAAATATCTCATCGCATACTTCACTTAATTTTTTTATTTCCCAATCTTGCTTCATAAGAGTTCAAAAATTGAGTTTAAAATATCTTCGGTTTTTTCATCTAAGGTTTTCATTTCTTCTAAAATTTCCTGTGGTTGTCGTAAGGCAGCTTCTTCTTTTTTGTTTGGGTTTTTGGCAGAAAGGTCAAAGGTCGTTTGGTCAATATCTTTTGCATTTACAGTCCAAGAGTTTTCGCTTTCGGGCTTCGACAAGCTCAGCCTGACAAAATCGGCAAGGTCGTTTTCGTTTAGTGAATTTGTTTTGCCGAGGTTACGGTCTAAGTTAAGTTGATAATACCAAACGTTTTTGGTAGCTGAGCCTTTTTCAAAAAACAATACAACGGTTTTTACACCTGCTCCCGCAAAAACGCCGCCAGGTAAATCTAAAACAGAATGAAGGTTACAGTTTTCTAAAAGTAGCTTGCGAAGACTAGTCGAAGCATTATCAGTATTGCTTAAAAAAGTGTTTTTAATTACTATACCTGCCCTGCCACCTGCTTTTAGTATTTTGATGAAATGCTGCAGAAATAAAAACGCTGTTTCACTTGTTTTGATTGGAAAGTTTTGTTGTACTTCTTTTCTTTCTTTTCCGCCAAAAGGAGGATTTGCCATAACAACATCATATCTATCTTTTTCTTCGATGTCCATAATATTTTCAGAAAGTGTATTTGTGTGGACGATATTAGGGGCTTCAATACCATGGAGGATCATATTCATAGTGCCAATAATATAAGCTAAGGATTTTTTCTCCTTACCATAGAAAGTATTTTTTTGAAGTGTTTTGACATCATTTGTTGTGAGTTTTTTACTTTCCTTTAGATACTCGAAGGACTCACATAAAAAGCCTGCTGAACCGACAGCGCCATCGTAAATTTTATCACCAATTTTTGGTGCAATTACTTTAACAATTGTTTTGATAAGTGGTCTTGGTGTGTAGTATTCACCACCGTTTCTACCTGCATTACCCATATTTTTAATTTTGGCTTCATAAAGATGTGACATCTCGTGTTTTTCTTTATGAGAGCGAAATCTGAGTTCATCTACGAGATTTATTACTTCACGTAAGTTATAACCACTTTGAATTTTGTTTTTTAGCTCACTAAAGATTTCACCAATTTTGTATTCGATAGTGTCTGGACTTGTGGCAGATGTTTTAAATTTTCGCAAATAAGGAAAAAGCTTTTGATCAACAAAGTCTCTAAGATCATCACCTGTCATTGCTTTGTTGTGGTCTATCTTACCTTCTTTTGTTTTTGGAGCGGCCCAAACTTCCCATTGAAATTTTTTATCGATTATTTGGGAATATGGTTTTCCTGATAGTTCGGCAGCAGTTTTTTTGTCTCTCTCTAGATCATCTAGATATTTGAGGAATAGTACCCAAGAGGTTTGTTCAACGTAATCAAGTTCACTGCTACAACCAGCGTCTTTCCATAATGTGTCATCAATATTTTTAAAGATTTGCTCGAACATTAGTAGCCTATGTGTATTTATTTCTTTATTTGTTTATAGTTAATATTTCTGCTAAGAATGAATTTGCCCAATTAAAATTTTCATACTGAGTATGAATATTGTGAAGTTCTTTTTCACCGTGAAATAAATTATTTCTAAAACGATATATGATTATTAAAATTGCTTTAATAATATTTTCGGCATTTTGATCTTCACTCTTTAGAACAGTTGCTACAAAATCTTTTTGGTCATTTGGACGAAAAGCTAGCTTGTTGAAAATTTCATTTGTGGTTTTCTTGTCAATGGTATATCTGGTTTTAAAATACTGATAATAGTCATTATAAAAATTGTTCCCTGATGATTTATCAGCTATTATCTGAGCGATTTGGGAAATGCGCTGGATGTTCATACCGTTATGCCCGAGTTCTGACTCGAACAGATTCCACATAAGAGAAAAATCAGTGACGGCAGTTATTTTATCTCTATTAAAATCAGGAACATTTGGGAAATGTATATTAAGCCAATCTAAAACCTCAAATTGTTTCGGCATAAAAACTCTGCTGAATATTTAAAAATTAGTATCGAAAATAAAATTTAGATTTCGTCTCTTATAATTATTTATAATTTGAATTTTTACCTTACCCACCAACTCACCACCCCCTGGGCTAATGAAGAGAAAATATGAAGGGAGTGTAATTACGAATGCGATTTCTAAACCCATATCAAAATTACATATTAAAATAATGAATTGACTTATCTAATTCTATTAACATTTGGCAATTTTTGGTATATACTAAAACGAAAGGAACAGACAATGAAAACTTTTATTTTGTGGAGTTTATTTCTATCAATTAAGTGCAGTTGATCCTTCGCTTGCCAAAGTGCCAAAAACAATCTTGAAATGACTGGAAAAAGGGTTAAGTAAGTAGCGATTTTAAAAGGTTATTATTCTTACATAGATTATCATTAAAAGGCTGTCACCTTTAATTCGGTGACAGCCATAAAAGAATAACTATATTCCGCTGAATTGTATTTTATCAAAAAGCATAGAAGGAACTAAGTTAGAAGAATACTGATTAGGATCATTTCCCATCTCAACGAGCTGATTCCAAAATTCTTTTGCATTCCCAGAGATATTCATTTCATTTACAGGTTTTACAATCTGACCGTCTTCGACATATAGACCGACTATACCAAATGAGAAATCGCCAGTAGTGCTATTGGAATTTCCTCCGATGAATCCACTAATAATTATTCCTTTCTTAATTTCTTTAAGCAATTCATCAAAAGATTTTGATCCATATTCATAAACCAAATTTGAAGGGCCTGCTGTTGTTGGGTCCCATCCTAACTTTTTACCATAATAATTATCAATGTAATAATTCTTCAA
>JALHTS010000038.1 GCA_022865965.1 Ignavibacteriaceae bacterium | reverse complement strand
TTTCTTATTTTTACAAATTATTTTACGGAAAAAGAAGGATTTTCTAAACAAACGTAGCGTATTATAAATAGAGAGATAAAATAATGAAGATCCTTTAATGTTGCAAATATATTGGACTCAAACATTATTTGACAAAAACAGGAGTTATGTGTATAGTGTAATTAAGAAAAAATAGAATAACTAGTTTTCAAAAGTTGATAAAGGCAAACTATCTGAAAGGATAGGGCGCAAAGTTATGGGTCTAAGGCACTCAAAGTGCTACGACCGCCAGGCTGCCGACTTTTTTTGTTTTGGAAATTTATAAAAAAGAATAGAAACTTTAAAAACTTACAATTTGAAGGAGGGTACTCCCTTGGGCATGTTGGGTCTTTATAAATAACCAAATATTGTATTAGGTTCTTTTAACCCACCATTTTTAGAACAATATTCTCCCAATATATGATCAAAGATAAGAACAAGAATTACTTCCCTTTGACATTTCTACTTTTACAGTAAAAACACTCTAGTCGATGTTCCATTAATTTTTCAACCATACCAATAAATATATAATCTTATTTTAAGTTTAATCCTTTTAAAGAAGAAAAGACAACTAATATATTGTCTTATACTTATCCAAGCAATTGAACATGTTACACCCTATTATTTCCATAAATTTGTAAGGAGGTAATTTTATGATCGCAGACAAAACCCATTTAGACGTGAAAGGTTTCTCTTACCCTTTCATAAGGAGGTGATATTGTATGAGGATATAGAGTAATCGGATTTACTTGGTCAATCAAATAAATTAAAGGAGGAGAGAAAAATGGTTGATAAAGAAAAAAGATTTATAATTTACGGTAAAGTAAGGGGAAAAGAGAGCGAAAAAAGCATCACTGGTTTAACGGTGGAAGCTCTGGATAAAAATCTTTTGATTGATAACCGTTTGAGTACCGCAGTGACTGAAAAGAATGGCAACTTTGAAATTCTCTATAAAGGAAAAGACCCAGAAGAAGTCTTTTTCGATCAAAAGCCTGATATCTATCTAAGCGTAAAAAACCAAAAGGGAGAAGTCGTTTATATCACTGAAAATAAGGTCAGATATGAGGCTACAAGAGTAAAAGAGTGTCATATTCACATTTCAGAAAAATTGCTTGAGAAAGTAGAGGTAGAGGTTGAACGATTACGGTTTAAGCAATTCCTCTCCATTAATCCAAATTACTTTGGAAATCTTACAGATGAAAAAATTAAGGCTATCCATCCAGTAGTTTACCCTATTTCAAAAATAACTAAATATGAAGAATTATCTTGCGTGGGGCTTTATCCTGAAGACAACCTGTTGGAAGCGGTCATCGAAGTAAAACTACCCTATGGCTACAAAGGGTCACTCTGCACAGCGGGAAGCAAAGAATATGTGGCATTTTACATAGACTACAACGATGGCGCTGGCTTTACAAGCACCGGGGCAGCAGTGGAGGTGAATGTTCATAACCTATCTTTTGTAGACGGAGGACATCTTTTTTATGCCGTGCGCAAGCCGTTTACTCCAAAAGAATATTTGAAATGTGATCATCCGCAACTCGTTAAAGTAAGGGCTATCCTTTCCTGGGAAAAACTGCCTGTTGGTCCCGGCTATATCCCGGTGTGGGGGAATGTTGTTGATGCTTGGGTTCAAATAAAACCCAAAACAACCTGGCCTTTTGTCCATCCTATTCCTGTATATGAATTCAAGCCTGTTGAAAAATTTGAAGTCATTAAACCATTGCCGGAAACAAAAGCTAAATCTCATATTAGCCTGGTTTCTTATACTGGAAAAATTATGATTACCGGGGATAAAGAGGAAATCAAGGAACTGATAGATAAATCAATCGAAGCAGAAAAGAGGATAAAAGAAGAAGGTAAGGTTGAAGAAGAAAGGTTTGAATTTGACAAAATGACCATCAAAAACCCCAACTATTTCGGCTCGATAAGTAAATCGAAAAATAAAGATGAAATATTAAAAGCTGTATATAATTTGCCACCAACGACTATCGAGTCTCTACTTCCCGAACTGGCGATAAACCCCGAATGGCTTGTCCCGGTAAAACCAATATTATATAACACCAAATATGAAGAGTTAAGATGTGTTGGTCTTCATCCGGAAGATGATCTGTTGGAAGCAGTTATAGAGCTCAAACTGACCTATGGGTTTAATGGTAATTTATGTACACTGGGTAGTAAGGAATATGTTGCCTTTTATATCGATTGGGGTGATGGTTCAGGTTTTCAACATGTGGCCACATCAACCGTAGGCGTTCATGACATATCTGCCATTAACAGCAAGCACCTGTTTTACGCTGTAAAAGCGAATATCGCTTCTAAACCGAAGGAATGCACCATTGAAAATATTGTTAAAGTGAAAGCAATACTGGCCTGGAACCATGACCCTACTCCCTTTGGTCCTACATATAATCCGGTATGGGGAAATGTACTGGAAAGATATATCCAAATAAGACCAAAAGATGGAGCAAGTGTCAAATGCGATATTGAAATTGTCAATGAAGTTCACACAGATGACATAAGTCAAAGTGGCAGCAATAAAGGTCTTGCTATTAAAATTGATTCTTCCAATAATGCTGTTCCGGGGATACATGACAGACCTTTTGGAGGTACTATTGGATGTTGGGGAAAAATCAATGTTCCCGGCGCAAATTATTACAGATTCAGATATAGTGATGATAACGGGTTTTCCTGGAAAAATATTACCGATAAGAGGATAGCACGAAATCCTTTGCCTTGGATCGCCACTATCGAGAGATACCCGGATATTGAGGGATGGTTTAGTGTTAGTGAATATAATATAGATGTGGCTAATTATTCACTGAGTGCCTTGGTACATTGGAACAGCACAGGAAAGAATGGAAATTATATGCTTAGGCTTGAATTAGCCGATGCAAGTAAAAATCTACTTCCCGGACAAACCGCTGAAGTTTCCCTGCGATTGGACAACCAGGGGATTGAACTCTTCGAATTCGGTGGTACACCCACACCGCTGCCTGCTGAAGGAGTTGTGGTTAAGGACAGCTACGGTAATTACAAAAAGTGCGCTACTTTTAATGGAAGCGAAGATATTAAAATCTTTGCTAACTTCAAGGATGACTATTTCAGAAACTTCAGTCTGACAGTCTTTGGTGGAAATATTGCGGTATCCGGTGTTGGAATAGGTTCCGGAAGATACGATTCCGGGATTCCGGGGATTAATAATCAAGGTATAATCGGTGCTGTCGATGGTGGATTGGGCCTGGAAATAGGAACACTCAATCTATGTACTATATCTCAATCTCCCGGTCAAGTTAAATGTGCATACGGGATAAAACTTACGGTTTGGGACAGAGCGATTGTTGGTTATATCAGAGGATATGAATTCGATACCACGCGTCATGGAAGACACGCATATGTAACCTTTGACTGGGATCCGGCCGGCTGTTAAATTTTTCTAAAAGTATTTTTAACTATCCACGAACAACACATAATTTAAAATAAATATTACGGGCAGGTTTCGAAACATTGGAAAGGAGATATTATGGGAAATGAAGAGATGAAATTACCGGATTCGAAGCAAGTGGAGTTTTTGTCGAAATCTTACTACCCGAAGGAATGGGTCATGGACCCTCCTCCATTTGTATGGTGGAAAATAAGAGATGATGTTCTGGTCAATGTTCTTCAGACAAAAATGAAATACCTTGCTAAACTTTCGAAACTTGAAGCGCAAGCAAAAGAGATAGAAGGACAGATGTATGAGGAAATCGCCCAACAGATGGGAAAATAACAGCAAATAGACACTGTTTTAAACTTAACTAAAAGTATATATTTTAAAAAATGTTTAACCTGTCCGTAATATTTTTTATGGAGGGATAATAATGACTAAAAAACCTGTATTTTTTGTTGCTTTTCAAGAGCAGGACAATCTGGGGGTAGGTTATATATCTTCAGTATTAATTCAAGCCGGATTTAATATAAAAATAATAGATTTCCTTTCAGGTAAAGAAGAAATACTTACCCAAATTATGCGACACCAGCCTCTGGTGGTCGGTTTTTCAATTATATTCCAATACCATATTGATGATTTCAAAGATTTGATTCATTATCTTAGGGAACAAGGGGTAAATTGCCATTTTAGCGCAGGAGGACATTATCCAAGCTTAAGGTACAAGGACCTTTTCACCGCCATTCCTCAACTTGATTCTGTTGTATTATTTGAAGGAGAATATACCTTTCTTGAATTGGTACAATCGATTTATGCCGGAAAAGAATGGAAGCATATTGAGGGAATTACCTATAGAAAAGACGACATTTATATTGCCAATCCTTTGCGGCCGCTCGAAGAAGATCTTGATAGGTTTCCTGTTCCGGTCCGTAGACCTTTAAGTGAATATGTGCTTGGGAAAAAATATGCTACGCTTTTAGCCGGACGAGGGTGTTTTTATCATTGTTCATTTTGTAGTATACGAGAGTTTTATTCACGGCCTCCCGGTCCGTTAAAACGTATGAGGCGCCCTGAAATGGTAGTCAAGGAAATGGAATTGCTGTATAAGCAGCTAAATGCTTCCATATTTATGTTTCAAGATGATGATTTCCCAGTTTCCGGAAAAATCGGAAAAGAGTGGAATGCCATATTTTGTGAAGAATTGGCTAAAAGAGGATTAAGTGAAAAAATATTATGGAAAATTAATTGCAGGCCTGATGAGGTTGAAGCAGATGGGTTTAAACACATGAAAAATTCAGGTTTATTTTTAGTTTATCTTGGCATAGAATCAGGAACCGATGATGGTTTACGTCTTATGAATAAAAAGATGAAAGCTGAAACCAGCCTGAAAACAGTTACCCTGCTTAAAGAGCTCGATATTCAATATGACTTCGGTTTTATGCTTTTCGACCCCTCAAGCACTTATCAATCTATTATGGATAACCTTGATTTTTTAGAAGGTTTATGTGGTGATGGTTCTTCTCCTATTACGTTTTGTAAAATGCTTCCCTATGCTGAAACCCAAATAGAACGTCAACTAAAAAAAACAGGGAGACTAAAAGGGAAATCCGGATTTATGGATTATGAATTTTATGACCTTTCACTCAATCATTTTTATGATTTTACCAAAGATTGTTTTCGTGATTGGATTACAGACCATGAGGGGTTGCTCAACATAGCCAGATGGTCAAGATATTATTCATTAGTATATCAAAAATATTTCCTGGCAACGCCACGTTTTAAAGATTTACAAAAAACAATAAATGCTGTCATTGCCGAAAGCAATCTTTTTTTTATTTATACGCTCAGGGCAGTGATGCCTCTATTTAATGTGCCCACTGTAGGCAATTATGACTTCAAAAGATTATTAATAATAAAAGATGAAGTGACTCAAAAGCACTCACAGTATAAAATAAAACTAAATGAGTTGATAAAGAATTTAGAAAGCCTGGTGGTTTAAATGGTCATACTCTACGGAGGTAGTTTTTTACATAAATCCCTCTTTCCATAGAATTTTTCTTAGTACGGGAAAATATAGGTTGAATTTAAAAAAGGAGGTATGATTATGTCTACATTAAAAATTGCCTGGTACAATCTAGAAAATTTGTTTGAACCTTCAAAGCATCCTGAATTAAAAGAAGAATGGACACCAGAGCACTATAAAAATAAAGTGAAAAATCTTGCCTCAGTCATTTCTGAACTTTTTAATCCTCCAGGACCTGATTTACTGGGAATTTGTGAAGTCCAATCTGAAAAGGTAATTAAAGATATACTTAATGAACTACCTTATGGTAATGAATATGATATTGTTCATCATGATAGTCCGGATATGAGGAAAATAGATGTAGGATTTATCTACCGAAAATCAGTTTTGTCTGATCCTGAAGCGGTGGCTTATAATATTCGAAAACGTTACCCTACAAGGAATATCTTTGTTGTTACTTTTAAAGTTACCAATGGGAGTATACTCCACGTAATTGGCAATCATTGGCCCTCTCGATCAAGTGGACAATACGAAAGTGAACCATACAGAATAATGGTTGCAGAGAACTGTGCATGGGTAGTAGATCAATTTTATCAATTAGATGCTGAGGCAAATATAATTGTAATGGGTGACTTTAATGACGAACCTTTTAATCGCTCTATTCAGGAGTATCTTTTTGCCATAAGAAACCGTGCCCGGGTACAAGCCCGAAAAAATAGTACTAAATCTCGACCTTATTTATATAATTTAACCTGGTTATTGATGGATGAGACCACCTCAGGAACTTATTACTTTAGTAAAAATCCAGCGGGATGGAATATGTTAGATCAAATTATGGTCTCGAAAGGAATTCTTGTAGGTAATAATGGTCTTGAAGTTGAGGAAAAGTCCATTAAAATTTTTCGACCAAAACGCATAAAAGAAGGCAGTAAACCAAAGCCATATAGGAAAAGGAAAAATAAATGGATTAAAGGATTTTCAGATCATTTTCCAGTTATGGCATTAATCAAAATACTTTAATTAACATATAAATTGTACTAAGTTTAATATTAAAAGTGTGATAACAATTTTTATTTTTATGTTTGGACTTTTAACATTATTTACTCAACTATTTTTTAGTATATAAGGAG
>JALHTS010000005.1 GCA_022865965.1 Ignavibacteriaceae bacterium | reverse complement strand
ATTAATAGACACTGGAACAATTTTTAATATTCAATCGATCTCGAAAACGTTTACCGCAACAGCCATCATGAAAGCAGTCCAAGATGGTTTAATCGATTTAGACACTCCAATTACAAAATACTTGCCTCAATTTTCGATTCATAGTTATTATGAGAAAAACCCTGAAAACAAAATAACATTAAGATTGATGTTGGGTCATACTGCCGGATTTACACACGAAGCCCCGGTTGGTAATAGTCATGATGCTTCATTCGATTCCTATGAACAGCATTATATAAGCATTTATGACACATGGCTAAAATTTCCGGTTGGCAAAAAGTATTCATATTCAAATCTTGGGTTTGATCTTGCGGCTCAAATCATCGAAAAAATGAGTGGTATGACCTTCCAGGATTATATGAAAAGACAAATATTCGAACCTTTATTAATGACATCCACCACAGTTGATATTAATACTATGCTAAAAAGTAACAACCGAACTGAAGGGAAAATAATCGGGTTTAAGAAACTTCCAATTGCTATTCCAATGATAGGAGCCGCTGGTGTTTATACGAATGTAACTGACTTGGTAAAATTTGTTCAGTTTCATCTGAATTTTGGAAAAGTGAAAGATAAACCATTCATAGA
This sequence comes from Ignavibacteriaceae bacterium, assembly GCA_022865965.1. Taxonomy (GTDB): domain Bacteria; phylum Bacteroidota; class Ignavibacteria; order Ignavibacteriales; family Ignavibacteriaceae; genus JAGXRK01. Next base: position 1,242 of record JALHTS010000005.1, on the reverse strand, counting down.
GAAAAAATATCTCTATGAAATGTACACACCCATCATAATAGAAGACTACGCACTTGGAATCGGAATTACTCAGGAAAAAACAACTTATAGTTTTTTTCATCTAGGAGGTGGTTTTGGTTTTGGAGCATGTATGAAGTGGTATCCTGAGTATAAAGTCGGGTTTGTAATTTTAACCAATGGTAAATGCGCTCCTTATGAAGTTGTTTCAAAGATTCTAAACAATTATATAAATCGTGGACATGCTTCACGAGATACTACCTTTACCCAAGGTTTTCATCCATTAAAAGCATTCCCCAGACAATTGCAAAGAGAGAATAAGGATGCCCAAAACGTATTAGAAATTGGAATGTCAACATACAGGGAAGATTGGGCTAAGTATATCGGAACATACCGTTTTGTTTTCAAGGGAGGTTTTGAATTCACGTGGTATGCGGGTGTAGCAAGATTTTTAGGTCTTAAGACACCAAAAATAAAAATCTACAAAAGGGGCAACCGTATATATCTCGATGAATATAATGAAAACAACAAATCCCTCGGTGAGAAAGAATTGAGCGAATATATTACAGGATTATTTTTTACAAACGATGGAGAAGCCTTGGATTTTAGAAGTAAGATTCCAACATACAGAAATTTTGAATTGGAAAGATGAAACACATTATGGATACTGCCCACCTGCTTATATGTGACAGGGGACGGTTGTACTAGCTCAATAATTCGGTAACTTTTTATAAGGGGTCTGATAATAAATAAAACAGGGGGACGGTTCTTTGTTTGACGATCCTCTATTACCGTTAGCAAGATAAACTTTTACCGGGATGATTTTTATCCCCGCGGAAACAAGAAGAACAAGTAATAGTTGAATAAAGAAAAATATAAGGGTATACACCAGAAAAATATTTGTAGATGATGATTATTGAAAATTTATTGATATTCTTGATAGATCCGTGTGCACTCACAAATACAAACTGGGATTTTTAAATATTTAAAAGAACTCGATGGTGGTTTATTAAGAACATGAAACAGAGAACCATCCCCCTGTTTTTTGCTGGGATATGCTCTGTGATATGAAAAAGGGTGGAGAAATTTACGCAGATGGCGAGCTGGTTTATAAAGATGGTAAGTTTTTGATATAGAGCACCCCCTCACGCAGTGGCGAAGTTTAACGGTGACCGATGTGTTAAGTGGAAGATATAAAGAAAATGACTTAATAATCAAATCGAGTATAAAGATTGATAAAAATGT
>JALHTS010000299.1 GCA_022865965.1 Ignavibacteriaceae bacterium | reverse complement strand
AGTGTAATTACAGTAAGCAAAACTTCACGATCAACATTTCTATAAATTCCTCTGGCTTTCAAAGCAGTTGCACCACGACTCATTTCATCCATAATGGCTTTAGCAATTTCATCATTTTTGTCTGAAATTATTACAGCAGATCGAGCATAATCAAAACCATCGATTATAACATCAACCAATCTGCTTGAAACGAATAGAAGGAATAAAGCATAAAAAGTAAGAGTTACCGCAGATCTTGTTTCGGCTAAGTCTTTTAGTTCTATAATTAATCCGGCAAGACAGATAACAAAAAAGTCAATTATCATAATTGCCATTCCGGGTTTGAAACCAAACCTTTTATGCATAATTGCAGCTACAATATCTGAACCTGCAGTACTCCCTCTAAATTTAAATATTAAACCGAGGCCGATACCTAATAACGCTGCACCAATTAGTATTAAAAAAAGAAAATCATTTTCTCTTAGATTTACTACGGTCGATGAATTTTGTAATTGTATAAAATTAAATCCCGGGATATCACCGCGGAAAAAATCAATAAAGAAAGAATTAAGAGTAAATCCATAAAAAGTTCTAATTCCGAATTCTTTGCCAAGTTCTTTTAATCCCCAAATATAAAGTGGAATATTAAAAACCCAGATCATTAATCCCACGGGGATGGAACCACCGGAAAGATAATGTACTGCCATTGATAATCCGCTTGCGCCACCGGGAACAACTTTTGCTTCAACTAAAAATACACCAATTCCAATTGCCATTAATGCCGCACCGATTGTAATTATTATAAATTCAAGAAATATTCTGTTTTTTGAAATTATTTCTTTCATTATCTTTTTCCTTAGTTAAAATCATAAAAAGCTGCAGTAAAATTAGGCACAAAAAGTTCTTTAAGAAAAATAAAACAATATTTTAGCGTTTTATCCGAAATAATAATTATTTCATCTATTTAAGAGATTTTAACAAATAAATTTATATTCATTTTTATAAATAAAATTATCAGTTATTTTACAAAAGACGATTTATTTTGTCATAAGTTTGACATTATAGAAATATAACATAAATTGAATTATATTTAATAAAATTCTCAAAGATCCTTCGAACATGAATAACGATCGTTTTCCAATTAAATACTTCCTTTATTTCTTTATAATTACTTTAATTATATCTATCGCAGGATATTTAATTTATTTAGACAGAAAAAACGCTATTGAAGAAGAGTTGTATAGATATGTTGTTACAATTAAAGAGATTAAATTACAGCAGATTGAAAAAGAACAATATCAGCGGACAACAGTAATCCGGTCTTTTTTACGTTTACCTTCCATAAATAATGATCTAAAAAATCTTTTCGCAAAAAAAAGTTCAGATAAATTATTAAAAAATATTTCCAGCTGGGCTGAAGAATTAAAAAAAGATTTTGGTTTTTTGCGATTAAGCATTCTAAATAAGAATGCCGATTTGTTCTTCTCGACCGATAGCTCTCAAAGCATCCATAAGAACTTTCTTAAAGATGAATTGCTTGTTTTACTACAAGGTGATTCTTCAAAATCTTCTAATCTTTTTATCGATAATAAAAAGAATCTTATTCAGGCTTTAATTATGCCTGTTAAAAGTGCTAATCAGATAACAGGTTATATATGGGCTGAAGTTTCCTTTTTTGAATATTTTCATCCCATTTTATCTTACACTGAAAAAGACCCCGGCGAAATAGAAATAATACTACTTAAGGAAAACAGCGATCTTGGATATATTTTAAGGGTTGCCAGAGAAAATGACGAATACAAAATCGTAACTTTACCTTTGAGCAAAGAAGATAGAGAAGAAATAAAATTCCTTACTGAAAAAGATGAATTTGATAATCAGGATGAAATTAGTAATGAAAAATTATTTGCATCGGTGAATGATATTCCAGGAACAGATTGGGTTTTAATAGCAAGAATAAATCAGGAAAAAGCAGCCGCTTCTACTCAAAATGCCGCAATAATAATCTTCTTAATTTCTTTACTTCTAATAATTCTTTCTGCAAGTATAACATATGCTGTTTGGAAAAGGAGCCGATTACATTTTTTAACCAGAACATTTAATTTAAGAAAAGAAAAAGACGCTCTTAGCGAACGCTATACTTCGTTAACACGATATGCTAACGACATGATTTTAAGTGTCGATCAGAATGGAAAAATACTAGAAGCAAATCAGAGAACATTTGATACTTATGGTTATAATCAAGATGAATTATTTAAAATGAGCTTATCAGACTTAAGCTTTGATACAGAAAAAAGTGAAGAAATCATCACATCTTTGATTAATTCTAAAGATGGTGTTCTTCTTGAAACTGAATTCAAACGAAAAAACGGAACTGCAATTCCTGTTGAAATAAGCAGCAGATATATTGAACAGGATGCTCAGAAAGTTTTCTTGTTAATCATAAGAGATAATACTGAAAGAAAAGAAGCTGAGAAAAATCTTAAAAGATTAAATTTATTATATAATGTTTTAAGTCAGGTTAATCAGTCTATTGTAAGAATTGAAAACCGTGATGAATTATTCAGTGAAATTTGTAAAATAATTGTTATTCATGGCAAATTTGCTTTTGCCTGGATCGGAGAGGTTGTAGAAACAGATCATTCCTTGAAGCCAGTATCCTGGTGCGGAAATGACGATGGATATTTAAATGAAATAAAAATCACGCTTAAGAGTTCTGTGCATATCGATGGTCCGGCCGCAAAATCTTTTGCTGAAAAAAAGGTTTTTGCGTTTAATGATATTGAGTCAAATGAAGGTTTTCACTATAAAACTGAAGCACAAAAAAGAAATTTTCGTTCTGTAGCAACAGTGCCAATAACCAGAAATGGGAAGGTTGAGCATATTCTGATAATGTATTCAGAAGAAAAAGATTTCTTTAGGTATGAAGAAATTAAACTTTTGGGAGAAATAGGGATTGATATTACATTCGCTCTTAAAATGATGGATGAGAATCTGGAAAGGAAGCAGCTTACTACATCGTTAATTGAGAGGGAAGCAGATCTCAAAGCAATTTTCGACAGCAGCCTTGAATCATTTATTCTTTTTGATAAGGAAAAAAAAATCAATGCTTTTAATAAAATTGCTCAACAAAGAAATTATCATCTTTTGAAAAAAGAGATGAAGATAGGAGATGATTATACCAAATATCTGGTAACTGAAGATCTTGCTTACTTTGAAGATATATATAAAAGAGTTTTAAAAGGTGAAATAATCTTTTCTGAACAACGTTATGTGTCACCCGATGGAATTACAAAATGGTTCGAAGTAAAATATTTACCTGTTTACGATTCTGAAAATTCCATCAGCAGGATTCTCTTAAATGCCAGTGATGTTACTGAAAGAAAATTGTACGAAGAAAAAATAATCCAGTTATCACGGGCAGTAGAGCAAAGTCCCGTTTCCATACTTGTAACTGATATAAATGGAAATATCACTTATGTGAACCCCAAATTGGTAGAGGTATCCGGTTACTCAGAACAGGAACTAATCGGGCAGAATCCCAAAATTTTTAATTCAAACACTCACAGTAAAGATTTTTACAATCAAATGTGGAAAAACCTTATAGATGGTAAGGAGTGGGTTGGAGAATTCCGAAATAAGAAAAAAAATGGAGAACTTTATTGGGAGTCGGCTTCAATATCTCCTATTAAAAATGAAAATGGTGAAGTAACTCATTTCGTTGCAATTAAAGAAGATATTACTGAACGGAAAAAACTTGAAGCGGAACTTATTGCTGCAAAAGAAAATGCAGAAGAAATGAACAGGCTTAAGAGTAATTTCCTTGCAAGTATGAGTCATGAATTACGGACACCAATGATTGGAATTCTTGGTTCCTCTGAACTACTCTTAACAGAACTTACTGATCCCGAACAAAAGGAGATGGCTTCATTGATCTTAAAGAGTGGTGAACGTTTAAATGATACTCTTAATTCTATTCTTGATTTATCTAAAATTGAATCACAAAAAGTTATTCTAAAGTTAGAACTTACCGATGTAGTATCTGCTATTGAAGAGAGCCGTAAATTGTTTATAGTTGCTGCTAAAGAAAAGAATCTCGAATTGATTTATAAACCTGAACCGGAAAAAATATTTGTAGATGGGGATTTTAGCATGATAAATAAAATCATGATCAATCTAATCAGCAATGCAATCAAATATACGTCTCAAGGTAAAATAAAAATTCTTACTGAAATCAAAAGAGATATAGTTGAAATTAAAATTTCCGATACCGGAATAGGCATTTTAGATGAACATAAGAATATTATTTTCGAACCATTCAGACAAGTCAGTGAAGGTTTTAATAGGAGTCATGAAGGAACAGGATTAGGTCTTACGTTAACAAAAAGATTTGTAGAATATTTAGGCGGTAGCATTACAGTTGAAAGTGAATATGGAAAAGGCTCAACGTTTATAGTCGAATTGCCTTTATCAAAATCTGTTGATAAAGCTTTTAAGGATTTAGAAAGCCCATCTGATAAGATATTTAAGAATCAAACTAAATATGTACATCGCCCCTTAATCCTGCTTGTAGAGGACGATGAATTAAGCATTAAAGTTATTTCAAGATATCTAAATGATTTTTTCGAGCTGGATAGTGTTCCTGGTGCAGATGAAGCCCTCTCTGCCATTCAAAAAAGAAATTATAACTTAATTCTGATGGATATTGGTTTAAGGGGTAAAATCGATGGTATGAAAGCAGCTGCAGAGATCAGAAAATTTGAAGAATATAAGAATACACCAATTATTGCCGTAACTGCCTATGCAATGCATGGTGATAAAGAAAAAATTCTCAGCGGTAGTTGTTCACACTATATTTCAAAACCCTTTTCAAAGTCTGAATTACTCAGACTCATCAAATCGATTCTAGAGAAGGATGAGTAGATAATAAATGAATCTCAAACAGATATTAGAATATCATTTCAGACTTTCGATCGTTAAAAAATTGAACCTAATCCTATTAAATATGATATTGTAATCAGCCACATTGGTATGAAAAAATTGAAGATTTAAGTTTACTAGTGTTGCTTTGAATTTAATGTTCTTCATAGTAGGTTTTCCATCATCTTTGAGTAAAAATCAGATAAATAATTAAAAAAATGTTGAGAATAATAAAGTTTAATGCTTAAATTTACCCCACTATTTTTTTAGAGAACTTGTGGCTCTAACCACAAAATAATTTGCTCAGTAATAGGAGAAAAAAATGGCAGAGCAAAAACCTTTTGTTCCTTTTGTCTCACCTGAAACAAATATGGCCGAATTCACAATTCGTGCTTTACTTATCGGATTAGTTTTAGCTGTTGTTCTTGGAGCTGCAAATGCATATCTCGGTTTAAAAGCCGGAATGACCATTGCTGCAACATATCCCGCCGCGGTTATCGGTATGGCTCTAATTAAAATAATGAAAGGTTCAATTCTCGAAGAGAATTTTACAAGAACGGTTGGTTCTATTGGTGAATCCATTGCTGCCGGTGCAATATTCACCTTACCTGCATTTTTTATTGCGGGAATTTGGGATCCTTTCTTCACACCCGGTAATTATATGATATCTGCTGCAATTATGGTTGCCGGCGGTATCCTTGGAATTATGTTTGTTGCATTACTTAGGCGAGTGATGGTGGAAGATGTAGAACTTCCATTTCCCGAATCAGTTGCAGCAGCAGAAATTCATAAAGCTGGAAGACACGGCGGCGGAGGTTCTAAATTTTTATTCTCAGCTATGGGTATCGGTGCAGTTATTCAATCATTAGGTCAATTCAAATTATTTGCTACATCATGGGATAAAGTTTTAACCTTTGGAAAAGGGCATATTTTATTCAGAAGTCCGGATGTAAGTCCTGCCTACATGGGTGTTGGATACATTATAGGACCACGATTAGCTGCTCTGAACTTCAGCGGTGGAGTTCTAGCCTGGGGTTTACTCGCTCCTATGATTGCTTACTTTAAATATTATAATGGAGATGTAGGAGCTGATTTTGATTGGGGCGGAACAATGATTCAGGTTTGGAAAGATTATGTAAGACCAATTGCTATCGGAGGAATGTTAGTCGGAGCTGCTTTTACTCTCTGGACAATGAGAAAAAGTCTTATTACAGGAATTGCAAGATCTGTTGGTGATGTTAAAAAAGCTGCTGCCGGTACAGATGTTAAAGAAGTTCGTACAGATAAAGATATTAGTTTTAAATGGGTTCTTATTGGAATTATTGGTACTGCTGTAGCAACTTTCTTTATTTACGATTTCTTCGCTCAGAATGCTCTGGCTGCTTTAGTTGCAACAATTGTGATGATAGTTGCTGGATTTTTCTTTGCGGCAGTATCAGGCTATCTTGTCGGAATTATTGGTTCAAGTAATAATCCTATCAGCGGTTTAACATTATCCACTCTTGTTGTTGCTGCTATTCTTATGGTTGCTCTTGGTATGAAAGGAATGCAAGGTGTTGCCGCAGTTCTTGGTGTTGCTGCTGTTGTATGCGTTGCTGCTGCAGTTGCCGGAGAAATGCTGCAGGATCTTAAAGCCGGACATATTCTTGGCGGTACTCCCTGGAAAATGCAGTTAGGTGATATAATTGGAGTTGTTGTTTCTGCTTCAATAATGTTCATT
>JALHTS010000298.1 GCA_022865965.1 Ignavibacteriaceae bacterium | reverse complement strand
GGCTGGAACAGTTTTTACTGCTGGTGCAGAAGTTACTGTAAATGATAATAAAGGCGGGCGGCCTGAAGATTGGTTCTATGCAACTACAAGATTCGGAAATGAATTACCTGCACCACATTTTCTTGGCAGTGAAGCTGCAAAGAGAGCATTAAGAAAAATAGGGCAGACAAAAATAGAATCTGGTGAATATCAAATGCTTGTAGAAAACAGAGCTAGCGGCAGATTATTATCAGTATTCAGAGGGGCGATGACAGCAAGAGCCATTCAACAGAAAAGTTCGTTTCTTGATGGTATGCTTGATAAAAAAATTGCTTCGGAAAAACTTACTGTTATTGATGATCCCTTTATTAAAAAAGGATTGGGTTCAAGATTGTTCGACGGTGAAGGTATTGCTGCTGAGAAGAGAGTGATGATTGATAAAGGTGTATTGAAGAATTATTACATTGATAATTATTATGGTAAAAAGTTAGGATGGGACCCAACAACAGCAGGCCCTTCAAATTTGGTTTATGAATATGGATCAAAATCTTTTGATGAATTGCTTAAAGAAATAAAGAAAGGAATAATTATTAGTGGATTCATCGGAGGAAATTCCAATAACACTACTGGCGATTTCTCATTTGGTATAGTCGGTCTATATGTCGAAGACGGTCAGATTGTAAAACCTGTAAATGAAATGAATATCTCTGGAAATGCAAAAGAATTTTGGAATCAGCTCGTTGAGATGGGAAATGATCCTAATCAGTATTCTTCTAACTTAGTTCCTTCTATGCTTTTTGATAAAATACAATTCAGCGGAATATAGTTGTTCTTTTATGGCTGTCATCGAATTAAAGGTGACAGCCTTTTTAAAAATTAATTTCTTACCGCTTAATTTTTCCTATTAATGTTAATCTGTAAAATCATATAGACACTTTTAAATCGCTACTTGCTTTACTCTTTTGCCCGGCATTTCACGATTGTTTTTGGCACTTTGGCAAGCGAAGGATCAACTGCACTTAATTGATAGAAATAAACTCCACAAAACAAAAGTTTTCATTGTCTGTTCCTTTCGTTTTAGTAAGTACTAACAATTGCCGGATGTTAATAGAATTGAATAAAATAATTCTTTATTTTTAAGTGACTCTATGGGAAAGACTTCCGACCTTGTATGATAAATTGCACTCCCTTCGCTTTTCTTTTCCGTTCTGTGGGGGTGATGAGTTGGTGAGTAAAGCAGATACCACAGAAACATTGTAGACTTTCTATTTTAGGAAATTATATGAGTTCATATCTTTTAAGCAAATCATCATTTATCAAAGGCATTCAGTGCGAGAAGCAGTTATACCTTTACAAGCATCATTATAATTGGCGCGACCCGATAAGTGAAGAGCAACAGGCTGTTTTTAGTCGTGGGACAAATGTCGGTAAGCTTGTACAAGAGCTTTTCCCAGGCGGAATTGATTTATTGCCTGACAATCATTTTCAGTTTGAAAAAGCAGCAAAGCTTACCAAAGAAAAAATTAGCG
>JALHTS010000297.1 GCA_022865965.1 Ignavibacteriaceae bacterium | reverse complement strand
GAAGGGTTTAGAAATGGAAAAAATTAAATATCATATTAAAAAAAGAACAGATAAAATCGTTCTGCCTGAAAATCTGGGTTTTGGTCAATTCTTTACAGATCATATGTTCGAGATGGTATATGAACCCGATAAAGGATGGCACAGCCCTCAAATCGTTCCAGTCGATAAATTAACTCTGCATCCTGCATCATCATTTATTCATTATGGTCAAACAATATTTGAAGGATTAAAAGCTTTCAAAACTGTTGATGGTGAAGTTATAATTTTTAGACCGGAAATTCATCTTAAGAGGATGAACAATTCTGCACGAAGAATTTGCATGCCTGAAATGGATTTAGAATTTGTTCTAAATGCAATGAGAGATTTGGTTGATATTGAGAGAGATTGGGTTCCTTCAAAAAAAGGAGATTCGCTTTACATAAGACCATTTATGTTTGGTATTGATTCCGCATTGGGTGTTAGACCATCTAAAGCTTATAAGTTTAGTATTCTCTTATCTCCGGTCGGACCATATTACCCGCAGGGCTTTAAGCCTGTAAAAATTTTAGTCCAGGATGATTATGTTAGAGCGGTAAGGAAGGGATTGGGCGAATGTAAAACAGGCGGAAATTACGCTGCTAGTATGCTCGCAGCAGAAGAGGCAGCAAAGAAAGGTTTTACACAGGTTTTATGGCTTGATGGAGTTCATCAGAAATATCTGCAGGAAGTCGGTATGATGAACATATTCGTAAACTTTAAAAATGAAATTTCAACGCCATTACTCAACGGCTCTATTCTGCCAGGTGTAACCCGAAGATCAGTTATTCAGATTCTTAAAGAGTGGGGAATGAATGTGACCGAAAGAGAAATTTCTATCGATGAAGTAATTAGTGAATATGACAAAGGTAATGTGAACGGTTTGTTTGGAACAGGCACTGCCGCCGTTATCTCGTCTGTTGGATGGCTTAGCTTCAAAGACACACATATGACTTTTAATAACGGACAGATAAATGAATTAGATATTAAACTCTATGAGGAGCTTACATCAATTCATTACGGATTGAAAGAGGATGTTCGTAATTGGACATATAAAGTTGAAAGAAAAGAGGTAGAAGTTAGGTGATATTATTTCGTAATGTGCTCTTTCTAATATTCTCATTCAGTTTTGTCTTAATTGGGCAAGACAAACCTAAAAACATTATTTTATTAATTGGTGATGGAATGGGTGTCAACTATGTTGCTGCCTCTTTCTTTGATGATGAAAATAATCCTTACAAAAATTTCAAATCAATAGGTTTATCCAACACTGCATCGGCAAATAGACTTATAACTGATTCCGGTGCAGGAGCTACGGTTTTGGCCACGGGTTATCGAATAATTAACCGAAACATTTCTGTCGATTCTTCAGGCAATTCATTAAAAACAGTTTTTCAGGTTGCAAAGGAAAAAGGAAAATCAGTTGGATTAATTGCAACGAGTTCAGTAACCCACGCTACACCTGCAGCTTTTTATGCTCATGTTGATGACAGAGGAAGAGAAACAGATATAGCATATCAATTATCCGATAGTGATGTAGATGTAATAATCGGTGGTGGAGAACAATTTTTTCTTCCCAATGTTTTGGGTGGCAGTAGAAAAGATGAACTTGACTTAATTAATAAAATGCAATTAAACGGATGGACCTGGTTAGATAAGTTTGACCATCAAGCAATCATCGAAGCAAAAAAAGTTTTGTGTCTAATGGAAAAAAACGGACTAAAACCTGCTTCGGATAGAAAACATACCTTAGGCGATTTTACTAAAGCAGCAATAGAAAATTTGAAGAACAATGAAAACGGATTTGTTTTAATGATTGAGGGTTCACAAATTGATTGGGCTGGTCACGACAATCTTCAGGATTATTTACTTTCTGAGATGAGAGATTTTAATACTGCAATTACTGAAGCATTTAACTTTGCAAAAGAAGATGGAAATACGCTTATTGTAATAACTGCAGACCACGAAACCGGCGGAATGGTAATAAGCGGTGGAGATATTGACGGGAAAAATCTAAAACTTAGTTTTAATAGTAAAAGCCATACCGCTGGATTTGTCCCTGTTTTCTCATTTGGTCCATCCGAAGAATTATTTCAGGGAATACTTGAAAACTACGAAATTGGTCGAAATTTAATATTTCTGCTCGATCCAGCGCATAATTTCTAAAAAAAAATTTATGTAAACTCTAAAAAGCTCTTGACAAGTGCTCATTTGCACACTATATTAGCAGTGAACAATTGAGCACTATTATGTTGAGAAAAGAATTAACAAATCGCCAGGAAGAAATTTTAATCTTCATTAAAGAATTTCTTTATCAAAACGGCTATCCTCCAACTTTAAGGCAAATTGGAAAGCAATTCGATATTTCCTCTACATTCGGAGTTAAGCGTCATCTTGATGCATTAGAGAAAAAAGGTTATCTCAACATCGAAAGCCATGCAAGCCGTGGAATATCTATTATAAAAGATGATAATGAATTTTCTCTCCCATCAATCATAAGAGATGAAGATAATTTACTTAACAGAGTTCCAATCATTGGTCGTGTTGCTGCGGGTTCTCCAATTCTTGCTGTAGAGAATATTGAAGGCTCAATTCTTATTGATCCATCTTTTATGGGAAAAGCAAAAGATTGTTTTGCTTTAAAGGTTAAAGGTGATAGTATGATCAATGCGGGAATTTTTGAGGATGACCTGGTTATAGTTTCTCCTCAAAGTTCTGCACACACAGATGAGATAATAGTTGCAAAAATTGACGATGAAGTGACAGTCAAAAAATATTTTTCAAAAGGAAATGAAATTAAACTCATTCCTGAAAATGACACTTACAGTCCAATTATAATTAACGAAGAAAAAGAATTTTCTATCATCGGGAAAGTTACCGGCGTTGTAAGATGGCTTAATTGAAAGGAGATCAAATATGCTGAACGAAATGAAATTTAATTCTTTAGGAAAAAGCGAAATATTTAAAAGAGCAATTGTTACAAGAAGCAGATTGCAATTTCTTTACAATCTGAACCAGTTTTCAATTGAACCATATTATATAGGAATTGAAAAGAATGGAAGAAAGGTAATCTACGGCAAGCTGTCTAATTCAAGTGAGATAAAGAAATTTGATTATAAGAGAATAGCAAACATTAGAGTGTTGAAAACTAAAAAGTTTTCACCCGTTATACCGATTATACCCTTGGCATCATAAATAGCAGGAGGT
>JALHTS010000296.1 GCA_022865965.1 Ignavibacteriaceae bacterium | reverse complement strand
TTCCATCTTTAATGAAAAATCCAAATCGTTGTCCGCTAAAAGCAGCTTGAATGGTTTGTGCAATATCGCTGGTAGAAACTCCCAATGCACTGGCTTTCTGCCTGTCAATTGAAAGCTGTATCTCGGGTTTATTGAATTTCAAGTTTGCATCGAAAACAGTAAAGACAGGATAATTTCTCATTTCATCTAAAAACTTTGGGAGGAAATCACGCAGCTTTTCAAAGTTCGGAGCTTGAATAACAAACTGCACAGGAAGCCCACCGCGTCTTGAACCGCCTACCGTTTGTTGTTGTGTTATAAAAGTTCTTGCACCTGTTAGTGTGTTAACAGCAGGAGTAAGCTGATCAGCAATTTGCTGTTGTGATCGCTTCCTTTGATCTGGTTGTTTAAGAATTAAATTTACAAAACCGGAATTGACAGAACTTGATGCGCCAAATCCGGGCGAAGTAACAGAAATAATTCCTTCTCTTTCAGGAACTTTATCACTAATAACTTCAACTAATTCATCCATAAATCTATCCAGATACTCAAAAGTAACGCCCTCCTGACCGGTAACTGATAATACTAAACGACTTCTGTCTTCAAGAGGCGCAAGTTCTGAAGGAATAGACCTGAAAAGGAAATAGCTCATTACAATAATGACAGCAATGCCCGGAAATGTCAGCCATCTTTTACTCATAAAAAGAGTTAAATGTTTTTTATAAGTTTCATTAATTTTTCTGAAGAAAGGTTCCGTTAGCTCGTAAAACTTATTGTGTTTTTCCCTTTTCTTCAGAATTCTTGAACTGAGCATTGGTGTTAATGTGAGAGCAACAAAAGATGAAATGATAACGCTTCCCGCAACTACGATACCAAACTCTCTGAATAATCTTCCTGTTAATCCTTGTAAAAAGATAACGGGCAAAAAAACTGAAGCAAGTGCAACTGTGGTCGAAATTACTGCAAAGAAAATTTCCGCGACACCTTTTCTTGCGGCTTCCGTTGGTTCCATTCTGTTTTCAATCTTTGCGTAAATATTTTCAAGCACGACTATTGCATCATCAACGACAAGACCAATTGCAAGCACAATTCCAAGAAGAGTTAAAACATTAATTGAAAAATCTGCAATGTACATTATGAAAAATGAACCGATAAGAGAAATAGGTATGGCAATAACAGGAATTATAGTTGTGCGCCAGTCTCTCAGAAAAAGAAAAATTATTAACACAACTAACCCAAATGCAATTAAGATAGTTTGTTGAACTTCTGCAATTGAATCACGAATAAATTTTGTTACATCAAAACCGATATCGGTTTTAATATCAGGCGGCAGAGATGCTTTCATCTGATCCAGTCTTCGATAAAACTCCTCGGCAATTGCAATATTGTTTGCACCAGCTTGAGCAATAAGAACTACACCAACCATAGGAATTCCATCACGCTTTAGAATAGTTCGTTCATTTTCAGCACCAAGCTCTGCATAACCTAAATCTTTAAGTCTTACAATATTTCCGTCAGCTTCTTTGATAATAAGATTATTAAATTCCTGTTCGGTCTGGAGCCTGCCCATTGTTCTAATTGAAAGTTCTGTATTGTCACCTTCAATTCTTCCTGAAGGTAATTCAATGTTTTCTCTCGCGAGAGCATTTCTCACATCAACAGCGGTAAGCTGAAATGAAGAGAGCTTTGCCGGATCTAACCATAAGCGCATCGAATATCTTTTCTGTCCCCATATTTGAACACTGCTAACGCCGGGAATTGTTTGAAGTCTTTCCTTAAAAATATTATTTGCTATTTCTGAAAGTTCGAGAAGATTTCTTGTATCGCTTTGCACATTAAGAAAAACAATTGGTATTGCGTCTGCATCTGCTTTTGAAACAATTGGTATTTCAATATCAGGAGGTAGATTGTATAAAGCTCGTGAAACTCTGTCTCTCACATCATTGGCGGCTGCCTCAAGATCAACATCAATGTCAAACTCAACAGTTATTGTACTTCTTCCGTCACGACTAACAGAAGTTAAAGTTTTAATTCCTGCAATTCCGTTTATTGATTCTTCAAGCGGTTCTGTTAACTGGTTTTCGATAACATCTGCATTGGCTCCGACATAAGTTGTAGAAACTGTAATTATTGGAGGATCTACGGAAGGAAATTCTCTCACACCCAGATAAGTATAGCCTATCACCCCGAACACAACTATCGTAATTGACATTACAACAGCTAAGACAGGTCTTTTAATACTTATTGAGGAAAGACTCATTTAAATTCTTCTATTAATTAAGCTCTGATATACTGACTTTTGCACCGGGTCTGATTTGTAAAATACCGGAAGTAATAACTGTATCACCTGCATTAAGTCCCGATAAAATCTGAACTCTTGTTTCTTCACGAATACCAATTTCAACATTTTGCGGAACAACAGTTCCATCTTTATACAAATAAACTCTTTGTCCTTTTAATTCCGGTACTATAGAGACAGAAGGAACAAGAATAGCACCCGCTGTTTCTTTTAATTTCAACTGAACATTTGCAAATGCACCGGGAATAAGATTTTTATATACACGGCAAAAAGCGCATATCTGTAAAGTTCTTGTGGAGGGGTCAATTCTCGGCTCGATTGCATAGACTTTCGCTGTATAGGATTCATTGTCCCCACTTACACGAAATTCTATTTCATCGCCAAGGCGAACCATTGAAGAGTATCTTTCAGGAATAGAAAAATCTATTTTTAGATTGCTGAGATTTTGTAATCGCGCAATAACTGTAGATGTGTTTACAAAACTTCCTTCACTAACGGATCTTAGTCCAACAATACCACTAAAAGGAGCCCGAATTTCTGTTTTTTCAATCTGTGCTTTAATCAAATCACAGTCTGCTTTACTTGCATTAAACTCATTGAGAGTATTATCATATTCTTCCTGACTGATAAGATTACGTTCTAAAAGTGTGCGCTGACGAAATTCTTTTTCTTCTGCAACTTTAACTTTTGATTCGGCTCTTCTCAACTGTGCCTGAAGATCGGCATCATTTATCTTAACAAGAAGATCACCTTTAGTAACGTGAGAACCTTCCTTGAAATTAATGCTTATAATTTTTCCTGAAGTTTCACTTTGCAATTCTACTTCTTCATTAGCCATTATTGATCCGGTTGAAAGAACTGTGTTGCTTAATCTTTCAGGCTTAACAATATGAGCTTTAACAGAAATTGTCATGTTCATTCTCGCAGCATTACTGTTTGCGGGTGTGTCGTCTCCGGAGGCAATAAATTTGGGAAGCAATAGAATTAATAAAACTACTATTACTATTACACCGATTAAAATACTTTTGATTCTTTTTTTCATTTTATCAGCCATACGACTAATTAACAAGTAAATAAAATATTTGGTTCACTCAAAATTGATAAGAATAAAAAAGCCAGCGAGAGCTGGCCTTTTGTGAATAATGTCCGTGGGACAAAAAATTAATTTTTCTTAGAATATTTTTTGTTGAACTTTTCAACTCTTCCTGCTGAATCAAGGAGTTTTTGTTTTCCGGTAAAGAACGGATGTGACCCGCTTGAAATTTCAAGTTTCACTAATGGATAAGTGTTCCCATCTTCCCATTTGACCGTTTCACTTGTTTTAATAGTTGAACGGGTTAAGATTGCAAAATCACAAGATGCATCTTGAAAAACTACCGGTCTATATCCCGGATGAATGCCTTTTTTCATTATTAAATCCTGACTTATTAACAATTATTATTCAAAATCGTGGCTGTAAATATAGATTATTGGACTTTTAATTCCAATTGATTTAGTCCGGGCATTTAATGAGATTTTGTTCGATTTTACCTCGAAACTCCATCTTTTAACCCATTTCTTTCCTGATTCATTATTTACTCAGATAAATCTGTCTTGAAAGTCAAACTTTACTTTTCTAAAACCACTAAATGACTTGTCGCAGGGTTATCTTTAATTTCATTTACAATTTTTAAACCGGTTCTTTTAGATAATCCTTTTATTCCGTTTCCCGCAATGAATGTTTTGAAGTTTGAGTAGTGTTCTCTGCCCGCAACATACTCAATAATTTCATTGAGTAAACTCCACATTCCTTTTGTTCTTGGAGCTAAGTAATCAATGACAATAATTTTTTCAGCTGCCTTGGAAAGTTCTTTTAAGATTTGTTCTCTTAAGCTTTCATCAATTTCGTGAATTACATAAGAGAGAACAGCGTAGTCATACTTCTGATTAGTTCCATTTAAATGATTTAAAACATCGGCATGAATAAACTGAATATTATTTTTAGAATTCTTAGCTAGTTTCTTGTTAGCAAGGTCAATATTTCTTTTTGAAAGATCTAATGCATCAACTTTTCTGCATTTGTCTGCTATTTGAAAGGCAAGTCGCCCTGTACCGCAGCCGACATCAATTAAGGTTGAATTTGGTTCAATTATATTTTTTACATGACTGAAGGATTTGTCTTGATTCGGAGCGATGACAACATCATAAAATATTCCGTCATACCAATGATTTTTATTCCCGGGCATTGATTTACTTTGCGACATTAAACGACTTCTGTTTCGTTAATTAATTTTTTAATATTATTGACATATTCTGCAACACTTAAAGCTGCAATCGTTCCATCAGCAACTGCTGTAGTAACCTGTCTGTATTTTTTCTGAATGGAGTCACCTGCAGCGTAAACTCCCGAAATATTTGTTTTCATATTTTTATCAACCACAATTTCTTTAAACTCATTCAGTTCGATTGCCTCTAACGATTCTGTATTAGGCACATAACCTATAAAGATGAACACTCCATCAATTTTAATCTCCGTTATTTCATTAGTCGCCTGATGCTGTATTTTTACAGATTCAAGTTTCTCACCGCCAATAAATTCTACTATCTTCGATTCCATAATAAAATTTATTTTTTCGTTTTTCTTTGCCTCATCAACATAGTGTTCAAGAGCCTGGAAGTTATCGAACTGATGCACCACCGTTACTTTTGAAGCGTATTTAGTTAAAGAGACCGCTTCTTCCAAAGCCGAGTTACCACCACCAATAACTATAATTTCCTTATCCTGAAAAAAATCGCCATCACATGTTGCACAATAAGAAATGCCCATTCCTTTAAAT
>JALHTS010000295.1 GCA_022865965.1 Ignavibacteriaceae bacterium | reverse complement strand
GCAGTCGGAGTGAAAATTCTAAATATGGTTTTACCATTTTCTACAAAAGCACCAAGCTTTTTATCGGAATAAAATTTATCAAGTTCATTTTGTTTTTTAAGGAACGTTCCTTTCTTTTTAGATAACTTAACTTTCGATTTATCGATTATGTACAATGTGCTACCTGTAACTGTTAATAATAATACTGCAATTAAAAATATTTTAAATATCGATTTCATATTTCTTTCTATGAGATAACTTTTATAAGATAGAGATTCAAGTCTGCATTCTTTTATTATTACAAATTTACTTCTTCAGCATAAATTTCACCATTAACAACTGGTGTTACACAAACAAGCGGATTCTGAGGAACACCAAATCGTTCAAATATTTCTTCAAACAACTGAAACTGCAGTCCTCTTTTTTCCAGTTTATGAAATTTTTTATAGCTCATAAATTTTCCATTCTTATCCTGCGGTGCGTCAAATTTAAATGCTTTGGTAAAATCTTCTCTAACACGACTTTTAAGAAACTTAATTTTGTTATCATCGCCACCTTCACGCTCATAAGAAACAGCACAAAATTCTATAACTAAGTCATCATTAATTATAAGATAAATATTAAGGATTATTTCGTTCATCTTTTTTCTTCGAGTTATAAATGGCAGCAAAACTTAAGCATAAAGCATAAACGAATGCAAACTTGCACATAACACTTTCTATCATTGAAAGAAGCGTATAGTTTTTATATGCCATTAAAATAAACGCTGTTACAACAGGTATGCAGCTGAAGATATATGCGAACAGCAAAACGGATGAGATAATTTTTGTTTTTTTATCAGATGTTTTATTTACTGTTCTGATCAAGAGTATAATTGATATAAGAATAGGCAAATAATAAAATGCACCGAATAAATCGCCAAGCGGATAATGATACGCTGCATAAAGAATTGTGCACTTTGTTAATACAAATTCACTAATCATAATTTTGTAATAAACAGCGAAAAATACCGGGGGAAGTAATAACAGGTACTGAAGTTTGTTTTTATATTTTAACAATTCAGCAACTAACATTAAACTCAGCGGAGGAAGAAAACTGATAACTACAAAAGCTAAATAAACAACAAATGCATCATCATAGCCCATCATACACATTAAGACTTCAAGTGTTTGATAGGTAAATAAAAGTGCAACTAAAATTATTGCTAAAACATTAAAGCGATTCTTCCCGGCAAATGAAAGAAGATTGATTAGAAGAAGTAATTCAATGCACCCAATAAACAGAGATACTATGCCGTTCCAGTTCATATCTTTTTACCACAGAGAAAAAACAGAGTCAACAAAGGTTATTCCTTGTAATATTTATTGATTAATCTTTTAATTCCATCTTTAAGTAAAACAACATTGAAATTAATTATTAGGCCGTATTTTTTATTCATTAATTTCATATAGGTTAAAACCTGCGCAAGATGAATATCGGCAAGTCCGTCAACAGATTTGATTTCTATAATCAATTCATTATTAATTAATAAATCTAATCTGTAACCACATTCTAATTTAACTTCTTCAAAGATCAACGGAACAGGTTTTTCTTTCTCGACAAAAAATCCTTTTTTATTTAATTCATAAGCCAGACATTCTTTATATGCACTCTCCAATAATCCAGGACCCAACTCTTTATGAATTTTAATCGCAGATCCAATAATGCTTGAAGTCAAATCATTAATCATTAAACTCTGTTCCCTCTGTTGTTCTCTGGTAACTCTGTGGTTAAATCTTTTGTGCTCTTACTTCCCGGGTCCAACCATTTTTTCCGGTCTTACTGCTTCATCAAATTTTTCTGATGTTAGCAAACCTAATTCCATTGCTGCCTGTTTAAGTGTCGTATTTTCTTTGTGCGCTTTCTTTGCAACCTTTGCCGCATTATCATAGCCTATATGAGGATTTAGTGCAGTTACAAGCATCAAAGAATTTTCAAGATGTTTTTTAATGTTAACTATATTTGCTTCAATTCCAACAACACAGTTAT
>JALHTS010000294.1 GCA_022865965.1 Ignavibacteriaceae bacterium | reverse complement strand
ATCCATTCATAGCTGGAATGCAGCGCGGTAAAAGACCCTGCTGAATTTGTCTTGCCAGCTCAAGGTCTTTTTCAATTATTAATTTCTCTGCTTCAGATTCATATAACCGTGCATTCTCAATTGAAATTGCAATTTGGTTTGCGGCTGCGCTTAATAATTCAAGGTCCTTACCGGCAAACTGTGAGCCGGAATATTTTAATCCGAATAAAAGCAAACCCACAACTTTTAACTTAACATACATAGGAACAGCAGTGTAAAATCCTTCGTTAATCATATTATTAAAGTTATCGGGGAAGAGTCTTTCAAAATCATTCTGTTGAATTACAGGAACCTCATTAGTAGAATTTTTATTTGCAATAAACTGAGAAAGTCCTGAATGTTTAATTAAGCATTCACTTTTACTTATACCAAAACTTTTAACAAGATTTAGAGCGCCTGTTTTGTTATCTCTTGTCAGTATGCCGAATTTTTTAAGCTGCAATGCCTCAACAAATGTTGATTGAGTTAAATCGAGTACATTATCAAGTCCAACCACGGTTGGAATATCGTTGCTGAATTTCATCAGAACTTTTTGATGAGCGAACTGTTCGGGATAAAATCTTTTTGTAAGAAAATCCTGAAATCTATCTTTAGTTGATTGGAATATGAGAGCAAATGCAATGAAGAATGCTCCCGCAATAATACCCTGGTACTCAGTGCTGATAGCAGAGCTTAAACTTTGTCCGATAACATAAATCATAAAAAAGTAAATAGCTGCAATTCCGAGAGTAGCAGTTCCATAAACAATTGTATTTTTTACTACTTCACCTACATCAAGAAGCTGGTATTTAAAGATAGCATAAGCAAATCCGAGCGGAACAAGAATTAAAAGAATTACCGGCATGTAATATTCCGGTGAGTTATAGATAGTATCGGATATTGCCGGAGCAATATTATTGGTATAGATACCTACAATAAATCCAAACAACATTGCAATTGCAATAATCAGTACAGGATTTCTTTGAGCTGTAGATTTTACGCGCCGGTATTGCAGAAACATAGAAACAATTGCAACAATTTGTGCAAAGAGAGCAAAATATCTCACCCAGACACGGTAAACGTTAAAATATTGTAAAGGAAGCATTTGACTGTTAAGGGAAAAATGTCCAAGAAGATTACCAGTAACAGATAATAAAAGCGGGATAAAAATTAATGTGAGCTTTACCCATGTCTTTTCCATAAACCGGAAAGGTTGAGGGAATGTCCAGACAAAAGCAAGCATCACAAATGGTAAAAAACTTATACCGATAATGAACATACTGCCCAGAACAGTACCAATGACAGGAGTTTCCTGAAATAGCTGCACATATCCGCCGTACATTGGAACAAGAGCAGTAGATGCTATAAATACGGTTAGTACACCCATTGCGTAAAATAGTCTCTGCGAAAGTCCATCCTGTTTGGCAGATAAAACAATGAATCCTATCAGTAAATAAATTAATGCGCTTATTGAAGTAGCAAGCTGACCGAATTGAACAAGTTTTTT
>JALHTS010000037.1 GCA_022865965.1 Ignavibacteriaceae bacterium | reverse complement strand
TCATATCCCGTTAGGGATATAATGTTGGTAATAAAATTTACGCAACACTTTAATAAAGTCCCGTTAGGGACGAAATAATCTATTCAGGTTCTTTCAAAAGAAATCTCTCATCATATTCAACTTCAAAGGCTTTAATAAATGAACGATATTCTTCCATAAATGTATTTTTTTTATGATGCTTATCTTGATTCTTTATATAATTAATTACTCTTGATAAATGCGAATGACTATATGAAAATGCACCGTAACCTTCTTGCCATGCAAACTTACTTTTGAGATATTTCTTTTCATTTATCCATTTTGAAGAAGACCCTTTAATATCCTGAAGCAAATCAGACAATGATTGGTGAGGTCTGTAACCAATTAAAAGGTGTAAATGATCTTCAACACCATTAATTATCAATAATTTATGTTTTTGTTTCTGAACTATTCCGGTAATGTATTTGTATAATTCATTTTTCCAATCCATTTCAATAATCGCTCTACGATATTTTACCGCAAAAATAATTTGAATATGAATTTGTGTATAGGTGTTTCCCATTGAATTATAATTATTTGTTTTCCAGATATTGTGTCCCTAATGGGACACGGTTTTTTATGTAATATTTTATGCTACCAAAATGTTGTCCCTATCGGGACATTCATCATTTTGATTTCGATCCGTATTATCCCGCTAGGGATATGATATAGGTAAAAACAGTTCTAAAAACCTTTCTTATAGTCCCTTTAGGGACGGAATAATAACTTCTTCTAATATCGCTCATAATTAAAGTATTTTTGTTTAAAATCTTATACTAACACCAAATTTTATATTTCTACGAGTTAAATATCTTGCAGGATTAAAAGGATACGATGAAATCGGAGCTTGTAAAGCAGGATAACGCGGATCGTTCCAGCTCGCAGGGATATCATCGCCTAATTCATAAGCTTTGCCGGTTACAGGATTTATAATTGCCGAATTTTTTGAATCTAACAGATTATTAACTTCCACAAACAAAGAGAACTTAACATCCACAAGTTGAAAATATTTTTCAAAATTCAAATCAATCCAAAACCAATCATCACCAACTTCACTGTATCTTTCATTAGTAACATATTCATATTCTGCTCTTCCCTGCTCATCAGTAAACCCTGTGAATACAGCCGGGGTATATCTTTTACCTGATTGATAGAAAAATCTTAAGTAAATATTATAATCATCTAATATTCCGGGGGCAAAGCCAAGTAATGGTTTATCTTTCTCAACATAAAAACTTGTTGATACTGAAGCAGTAAAAGGCTTATCCCATGGAACAAATTGTTCTTTTATTGTTTCGTTTAAATCTCCTTGTAATACTAATACACCTTCATCTGCTGAAGAACTCTTACCTGTTACAATTGCATAAGTAAATGAAGCACTTCCATTAAACCATTTTCCTATACGCTTACGGTATTCAAGTTCAATCCCTCGTGAACGAGCATAATCAGAGTTTACATAGGTTATAAAGCTTTGAGTTGAAAATCTTGGCGATACAATTTTTGCAGTTCTAGTATTTACATAATCAAAAATATCTTTGTAATATGTAGTAATAGTCAGAACATCATCATTAGAAAATTGTGTTTTTAAACCAAGTTCGTATGCAACTGTTGTTTCGGGATTTAGATTTGGATTTCCAAATCTCTGAAATGATGATTGTGCATTCAAGGGGTTTAATTTTGCATAAATAAATTGCGGCTTTGGCCATTTACTGAAATGTCCGTAAGAGAAAAATAAAGTTTGATTATCAGATACCGGATGCGAAATACCGAGGCGCGGACTTATTCTTGCTTTGAAATGTCTGTTGCCAAACCAAGAGAAAGAATCATTTTTATATTTTTCTCTTATCTCATCGGGAATAGTAACCACCTCAGGATTTTCAATTGCGTCATCAACATATTTACCGGGGAACCAGTAGTCCATTCGTAAACCGAAGTTTAATATCATTCCGCTGAAGTTAATATTATCCTGAGCATAGAACGATCCCAATGCAGGATAAACCTTGTATATGTCATTATTCAAACCAAGTTCCCCAATCCACGGTCTATTAATATCAATTACCTGCATTTCCTGGAACTGCATATTAAAGCCGGCTTTGAATTTATTTTTCTCATCAAAAAAGTGTGTTAGATCTCCGCGAACTGAAAATTCCTGTACATAGTGATCACGCCAGGTAAAAGGATTACCCACATCCCAGAATCCATCACCCGGAATTATGCCAATTGTATCTCTATCAAGATTGTAATATTCAATCGGAAATGTTACAATATCTTTTGGCTCATTGTATAAATACCAATCTTTACCATTTGCATCCGCACGAAGGTTTGTGTAGAAACTGTTTACTTTGAATTCGTAAAAAGTTTTTGAACTTAAAGTATGTGTAACTCCAATTGAATGATATTTATTATTATGCGTAAATGTGTTTGCATCATCTAAAATATTTTGATAACTGTATTGATAACCCGGACTAGGTTCGACATATTCAAGATTTGATTGAAGTGATTGGGAATTTTGATTGATATTAACCGATTGATTAAATGAATAATAAAATTTTAATGTAGGAGCGTATTTGTAAGTAATTTTGCCAAGCCAGAACCAGCTATTCTCAGCCCTGGGAGCAAAACTTGTTCCGAAAAATGTGGATGAATTTAGTTGTTCCGCAGTCGGTTTATAATAGCCTTGAGTAATTCCGTCACTCATTCCTACATAAAAATTTGAAAAGAAAGTAATCTCCCCAGGAATCTGCAATCCAAGTGCCGACAATAAAGAAGAAGTTATGGGTTCAGGTCCGCTAAAATTTGCCTCAAGGACATCAAGATTGAAAACGTGAGGAGAAGTTTTTTTACCGAAATTATCCCGTTTATAAGAAATAAATCCACTGTATTTGCTGCCGCCTTCTCTTGTTTTAACATTTACAACACCTGAAGTTGCCTGTCCAAACTCTGCATTGAATCCGCCGGTTATAACTTCAACTTCTTCAATAGCGCTTGCACTTAACTGAAGACCAAAACCAGTTCCGGCAAGAGGATCCTGCACCGATACACCATCTAATAGAAAAGCATTTTCGTAAGCTCTACCGCCGCGAATATGAATAGCATTATCCGATTTTATTACACCTGCCTGCTGGGTTACAAGATCGGTTATGTTTTCAACAATTGCTATTTCAATATCTTCTCTCGAAATAGTTCTTTTGCTTTGCGTTTCTTCAACATCAAGTAAGGGTTTATCCCCAATTACAATAACATCCTGGTCAAGTGTCAAAACACTTTCTTCAAGCTTAACATCAAGCTGAATAGTTTTTCCGAATTCAACTTGTATTCCTGTAAACTGTATAGTCTTATAACCGATTAACGAAATATCAACATTATAAGTTCCAACAGAAATATTATTTATTCTGAACCCGCCATGTAAATCTGTTGCCGCACCGTAATAAGTACCTTTGATAATAACATTAACGCCCGGTAAAGCATCTCCGGTTTCCGCATCATTTACTGTTCCGGAGATATTACCTGTATTTTGAGAATACGATAATGTTGTCAACACAAAGACTAAAAGTATAGTAAAAATCTTATTCATGGAGTTATTCCAAAATCTTCAAAAAAGATTTTTGTAAGTAATGCAGATACATTTGCAGGACCACCGTTACATTGATGCAATGGTAATCCTATAAAAAACAGATTTTTAGAAGTCGTTCTGAACGCAATGTTGCCGAGTGCAAGTCCATCTCTATCATAGAGATCATAAATGTTTTCAGCAATTATTGAATTTGGTGTATATGATCTGGCAAATGCAATAGTTACAGAAGTTTCTAAGGCAGGAAAATCAAAATCATTTTCTGGTGATGGAACAACATCAGCACCTAAAAGCAAATAGCCGTTCCC
>JALHTS010000293.1 GCA_022865965.1 Ignavibacteriaceae bacterium | reverse complement strand
GCTTGTATAATGTCAGGATTATCTGCAAGTCCCAAATAATTATTAGCACACATATTCAGCACTTGTTGAGTATCCATTACTTCAATGTGTGCACTTTGAGGGGAGGTTATTATTCTTTCTTTTTTAAATAAACCATCTTTTTCGATTCCGCTAAGGATATCATTATAGTATTGTTTTGTTTTATTATCCATAACTGAGTTCCTTTTTATTAATTCGATTCTGGATTCTTGATACTGGCAAAGATTATTTATTACTTAAATGTTCTTTTTGAACTGATTATAAAAAACGGTTAATCTTTTTACCCAATATTTCTAATTTATTATGAAGACCGCCAAATAGATTTTTATCTTTTAAAGATTCTGTTTCGTACAAGGTTTCTAAGTGGTATATCGTTTCATCATTAGAAGCTAATGCGAAAGTTATAAAACGAATGTAATCGCTTTTGTAATTTCTTCTTCCGTAACCTTCCACAATATTGGACTTAACAGATTTAGAGGATCTTCTGATCTGACTTCCTTCTTCATATAGTTCAAATTTTGGTAGAGTTAAGGTCATCTTATGAATTTCAACAACTAATTCTCTTGCAAGTTGCCATATCTCCAAATTTTTATAGCTCATTGTTTACCCTAAAAACTTAGCATAAAACTTCAAGTATCAAATATCCTGCAACAAGTATCCAGAGACCAGTTTCCAGCATCCAGAATCAAGCTTCCCAATCCAGTATAACTTTGCCAGAGTTCCCCGACTTCATTATCTCAAATCCTTCTAAGTAATCGACTATCTTAAACCTATGAGTTATAATTGGATTTATATTTAATCCGCTTTGTACCATTGCCTGCATTTTGAACCATGTTTCAAACATCATTCGTCCATAGATGCCCTTGATAGTTAATCCGTTAAAGATAACCTTGCTCCAGTTTATACCAACTTTTTCGGGAAGAATTCCAAGCAGAGCAATCTTACCACCGTGATACATAACATCAATCATATCGTTAAAAGCATGAATACTTCCGCTCATCTCTAATCCAACATCGAAACCACCAACCATCCCTAACTCTTTAATAATATCAGGAAGTTTTTCTTCTTTAATATTAACAGCTCTCGTAACTCCCAGCTTATTAGCTAGTTCAAGTCTGTATGAATTCATATCCGTAATAACTACATTCCTTGCACCGGAGTGTTTAACTATTGCCGCAGCCATGATTCCGATTGGTCCGGCTCCTGTTATCAAAACGTCTTCTCCAAGGACATCAAATGATAACGCAGTATGAATGGCATTACCAAGTGGATCAAAAATTGAGAATATCTCTTTTGAAATCTTAGGATCACAATGCCAGATGTTTGAAACGGGAATTACCAGATACTCGGCAAAGCAGCCAGGACGATTTACACCAACTCCCTTCGTATTCGGACAGAGATGACCTCTTCCTTCACGGCAATTCCTGCAGGTTCCGCAAACAATATGGCCTTCGCCACTTACCAACTCACCAACTTTTACATCATGAACATTACTTCCAAAAGCTTCGACAGTACCAACATATTCATGTCCAACATGCATTGGAACCGGAATAGTTTTTTGTGCCCACTCATCCCAGTTATAAATATGAATGTCCGTTCCACAAATTGCAGTTTTATGAATTTTAATTAATACATCATTTGGTCCATATTCCGGAACAGGAACTTCATCCATCCATATTCCCGGTTTTGCATATTTTTTTACCAGAGCTTTCATTTTTTTCATGGTGTGATCCTTCTAGAAAAAGAGAAACTGTTAACAGAAATTTTATAAAATTTTAATTCAAAATTAGAGATTAGGTAAGTAAAGGACAAAGGAAGATTGATAAATTGAAAGATTAAAAAATTACAAGATTATTTTACACCATTATAAATCTGTGGTAAAAGTATATTTTTACCACAGAT
>JALHTS010000292.1 GCA_022865965.1 Ignavibacteriaceae bacterium | reverse complement strand
TAAAGAGTTTTTGATTGCCGGAATAAATGAAAGTGAATTTGCCGATCTTTATTCTCAAACAATTACTTACGGTTTGTTCGCTGCTCGTCTCCGTGCAGAAAAAGATTTTAACAGAAAACTTGCTTACTCATACATCCCTAAGTCCATCGGAATTTTAATAGATGTTTTCAAATTTATTTCTTTGGAAGACTTGCCTCAACAGATGGAAATAATAATTGATGATATTGCGGAAGTTCTTAATGTTGCAGATGCAAAAAAGATTCTCGATCAATATTATCACGAAGGCAAAGGAAGCGATCCGGTTTTACATTTTTACGAAACATTCCTTTCGGTTTATGATCCCAAAACAAGAGAAAAACGTGGCGTTTATTACACGCCCGAACCAGTTGTATCTTTTATCGTTCGTTCGCTTCACGAAATACTTAAAGATAAGTTTAATATTTCTGATGGACTTGCCTCAAAAAATGTAACTCTGCTCGATCCTGCCGGTGGAACACTTAGCTTTTTAGCAAAAGCAATTGAAACAGCCGTTGAAGAATTTGAAAGCAAATACGGGAAAGGTGCGGTTAAAACATTTTTAAAAGATCAGATTCTGCAGAACTATTATTCGTTTGAATTGATGATGGCTCCTTATGCAATCGGGCATATGAAAATGTCTTTCCTTTTGGAAGAACTTGGCTACAGAATGGAAGATGATGAGCGTGTAAAATATTATTTGACAAACACACTCGAAATGAAAGAACTTGATGAATCTAAATTTCCGGGAATGTCATCACTTTCCACAGAAAGCCACGAAGCTGGAAAAGTTAAAAAGCAAGTTCCTATTCTTGTTATTCTCGGTAATCCCCCTTATTCAGGTCATTCTTCAAATACGGGAGAATGGATTTCTGATGTTATTAAAGAATACTATCAAGTTGATGGAAAACCACTTGGTGAAAAAAATCCCAAATGGCTTCAAGATGACTATGTAAAGTTTATTCGTTTTTCGCAATGGAAAATTGATGAAGCCGGTGAAGGTGTGTTGGGTTTTATTACTAATCATAGCTATCTCGATAATCCTACCTTCAGAGGAATGCGCCAATCTTTAATGAACAGTTTTGATAAAATATATATTCTTGATTTGCACGGAAATAATTTAAAAAAAGAAAAAGCACCTGACGGCAGTAAAGACGAAAATGTTTTTGATATTCAGCAAGGCGTTGCGATTGCATTTTTTATTAAACACAAGAAAGGAAAAACTAAATCAATTGTTCATCACGAAATATTTGGAATAAGAGAATTAAAATACGATTGGCTTAACGAGCACAACATTAAGAATGTGAAATGGAATAAGCTTGAACCTAAAAGTGAGTTTTATCTTTTTATACCACAGAATATAAGGCTTCAAAAAGAGTATCAATCATTTTATAAAATAACAGAAATATTTCCGGTTAATAGTGTTGGGATTGTAACTGCAAGGGATAGTTTCGTAATTGATTCTGATAAAAAACAACTTGAAAAAAGAATTCGTCAATTTGTTGATTCTAAAGTTGATGACGAAATTATTAAACAGACTTATGGCTTGAAGGAAAATAAAGGCTGGAAAATAAAAGAACGAAGAAAAAATCTAAGAAAAGATGAAGAATGGCAGAGTGCATTTACTCAAATTCTTTACAGACCTTTTGATTTACAATGGATTTATTATCACGATGAAATGATTGAACGTTCTCGAAAAGAAGTTATGCGTTATATGTTGGAAGAAAATATTGGATTATGTGTCGGTCGTCAATTCAGTGTAATAGGTTCAGCCGATTATGATATTGTATTTGTTACATCAAGTATTGTCGATTTTAATTTATATCGACGTGGTGGTGAATTAGTTTTCCCTCTTTATATCTATGCAGATAGAAAAGAAAAAAAGAAAGGTGCAATTGTTCAAGTGGTGATGTTTGAGCCGACGGCAGAATATAAAGTGAAAAAGCCAAACATAAAACCGGAATTGTTTGAGGAGCTTAAAAAGAATTACAAAAAAGAAGTACCACCGGAAGAAATATTTTATTACATCTACTCCGTTCTTTACAGCAATACCTACCGCACAAAATATGCAGAATTCTTAAAGATAGATTTCCCGCGTGTTCCCTTCACCAAAGATTACAAACTTTTTATTCAACTTGGCAAACTTGGTAAACAACTTGCAGATTTGCATTTGCTAAAATCAAAAGAGTTGGAAAAAACAATTTCCAAATTCCCAATTGACGGAAACAACAAAGTAGAAAAACCGAAATATGAAAATGAGAAAGTCTGGATAAACAAGGAGCAATATTTTGACGGAGTCAAAGAAGAAGTTTGGCAATATCAAATTGGCGGTTATCAAGTCTGTGAGAAATGGTTAAAAGCCAGAAAAGAAAGAACGCTTACTTTAGATGAAATAAAAACCTATTGCAAAATTGTAACTTCTCTATCAAAGACTATTGAATTACAAAATGAAATAGATAAATATTTTGGAGAAGTCGAGAAAACGGTATAACCCCTTTAATCCGGCAAAAGCGGACAGGTAAGTAAAAAGTCAAGAGGATATAATAGTACCAAGCAAATAATAATTTGCAAAAAAGTTAAATAGATTTGTGAAGTTAGTCTATTTTCTTTGTCTTAAAATTTAAAACTAAACCATTCCCTTGCGGATAATATTTATTAAAGCTACATTTCAGTTGTGTTAATGTTTAAGGCAAGAATATTATGCACAACCCCCGTTACTTACTATTTACCATACCGCCGGGGATGTCTTGATTTGAATATTGATTGTAAATTAGGGCACTTTTATCACGACAATCTTAGGATTATATATATGCACGTATATGATTTAGAAAGTTTGGTTTATTTAAGATTTATAAAGAAATTGGAATATATTTATGCATCTGCTGAGTTTATCCCGCTTACGCGGGACATACCTGTCCGCCATTTGGCGGATCTATGTTCTTTAATTAATAATTTAGTGCAGTATAAATAATAGTTAGGCGCAATTGCAATTCATAATTTAACCAAAGGAGATTCAAAATGATTAAAACTAATTTCACACGTTTTGTGATATTTGCGTGTATAGTTTTAGCATATGCAAATGTTAAAGCTCAGGAATTCCCGGTTGCGGTAGGAAGCGACACAACTTTTTCAGGTGGGGCAGTTTACGGTGGGCTAAACGGTATAGTGGCTGTTCAAGGCGATAGTATTAGTCAATATAATATTAACGCGCAATTAGTCGGTGCCGGAGGTGTATTAATAGGTCAAAGAATTTCTCTTGGCGCTTCAGGCGTTATGCCCGGCGCAACACCGGTATTCGATGGAACGAATTACTTTTTTATATGGCGTGACTTTAACGGCAATCTTAAAGGACAATTCCTCAATACTTCAGGAGCATTGGTGGGAAGTTCGCTTATTATTGCTACAAATGTATCTATTCAGCGACCCGGCTCTTACGGCATTGCTTTAACTGATACCGTGTTCTTAGTTGTTTTCACTAAGACCGATAATATTCTCTACGGACAAATCGTTGGCAAGAGTGGAAGCTTGATTGGTGGTCAAATACACATTAGTAATAATTATGCGCGTGAAGTTTCTTTGGCATATGATAACACGAACTTTTTGGTGACTTGGGTCGAGATTATTCCCGACACAGACAAAGATATATATGGACAGTTTGTCAGCAAAACGGGTTCATTGGTCGGCAGTAATTTCTTGATTGATGGTGGACCATATTATAGCGACAATCCTACCTCACTTGCATTTGACGGCACAAGGTATTTATTAGTTTATCATGACCAGCCCCCTATAGGCGGTAATTGGTTTACTTTGGGACGTTTTATTACTACATCAGGAGCGATTGAAGAAACTATAACTATCTGTGATACTTCCTTAGCGCCGCTTATTGCTTCTGTTGCCTTCGATAATGAAAATTACTTTATAACATGGACACAACTTACTGATATGACGCTTCGGGGAAGATTCTATAATAAATCCGGTGTTCCAATTGATGCATCCTTTGTAGTTATGAGTCCTTCAGAAAACAAAATCCCTTTCGGAGGAGTTGGTTTTGGTGGCGGTTTATATTTAGTCGTTGGAACAAAACTTGATGCCAACCTTTCT
>JALHTS010000291.1 GCA_022865965.1 Ignavibacteriaceae bacterium | reverse complement strand
TTTCAATATCGTGTTGGTCCTCCATTCTTACAAAACTTTAATGATTTCTTCAAACTCCTCGGAAAAGAAACGATCATCGTAAAAGACGGCGTTCATTCAATGTTTGTGCTTGCCCCTTTTGTTTCATTCGGAATGCTTGTGCTTGTTTCTGCGATAATCGGAACAGCACTTTTCTTCAATTATAGTTTTGGCGGCGACTTAATTGTAATAATGTATTTGCTGATGATGTTTTCTGTAATGGTAGTGCTTGGCGGATCAGCATCCGGAAATGTTTATTCAAGTCTTGGTGCAGGAAGAGAAATAAAACTTCTACTTGCTGATGAACTTGCATTCATTCTAGTTTTACTTGTGCCGATAATTAAATCGGGCTATCAGCTTGAGCTTGGGAACATTCTTTCATCCCAGCAAAGCAGCGGAATGTTTATCGGTTCCGCATCCGGAATAATTGCTTTCATTATCGGATTGCTTTGTATTCAGGCAAAGATGACACTTCCTCCGTTCCACATACCTGAAGCTGAAACGGAAATTGTTGAAGGACCTTTTGTTGAATACAGCGGACCACTGTTAGGATTCTGGAAGCTTAATCACTTTATGATGTTTGTCGTATTTCCGTTTATGCTTGTTTTGCTTTTCTGGGGAGGATTTAGTTTTAACGGAATAGAAATCCTGTGGAGTGTTTTGAAATATTTGTTGATAGTCGTATTAATGATAATAATTAAAAATACAAATCCGAGAATTCGGATTGATACAGCACTTAACTTCTTCTGGAAGTATGCAACGCCATTAACGCTGGTGGCGATAGTGCTGGCTGTGTTTGGTTTTTAAAACTCTGTGAAAGAAAAAATTACACGGAGAAACACGGAGAAGGCACGGAGTTACACAGAGGAGGAAATAAATTTTCTAATTATTGAGGTAATAAATGAGCTGGTATAACAAACGGCTTGCAAAGTCAATCTGGGTTTTTCATATGAGTGCATCGCCGTGCAATAACTGCGATATTGAAATACTAGACTTGCTTACTCCGAAGTATGATATTGAAAGATTCGGAATTAAGCTTGTCGGTTCAGTTCGTCATGCCGATGTAATTTTACTTAGCGGAGTAATTAATCAGAAAGTTGCTCCACAGGTAAAAAAGATTTACGAGCAGGCAGCCAAACCATGTTTTGTTGTCGGAGTGGGAACTTGTCCTGCATCCGGATGCTGCTTTAATGCAAGTTACAATATTGTCGAAAAAAGAGAAGATGTTATCCCGATTGACCTATACATTCCCGGTTGCCCGCCAAAACCTGAAGCAATGATTGAAGGTGTAGTAAAACTTGTGGGGGTGCTGAATGCCTAACTATAAAGAATTTATTTCTTTGATGGGAAATAAAATTATATCAAAGATTGAAAAACCTAAACGGCTCTATTTTGAAGTCGAAAATAAAAACATAAGGGAAGTTGCAGAGTATCTGATCAGCAATCTTGGCTGCAGATTATCTACCGCAACAGGAACAGAAACTTATAGAGGAATAGAAGTTCTCTATCATTTCTCAAACGATAAAACGGGTGAATACTATTGTCCTAGAGTTGTGATGCCGGATAAAAAAAATCCCCAAATGAATTCAATCACTCCGGTTATTCGTGGAGCTGAATGGATAGAAAGAGAAATGGCAGAGATGCTAGGAATAACTTTCGAAGGGCATCCGAAACCTGAACCTCTTTTAACCGGCAATCACCCGAAGAATATTAAAATGGCTCTTAGAAAATGGAGGAGCAATGGATAAAAATGTAATACCTATTGGTCCGTATCATCCTTTACTTGAAGAAGCCGAATATTTCACTCTTCAGGTTGATGGTGAAACAGTTGTTGATATTGATCTTGAAATCGGGTGGATGCACCGCGGACACGAATTCATTTCGGAATCTAAAACTTTTACACAATCACTTTATCTTGTTGAAAGAATATGCGGAATTTGTTCAACATCTCATCCTCTAGCCTGCGTTCATGCAATTGAAGACATTGATAATATTGAAATCCCTCTTCGTGCAAGATACATCAGAACATTAGTTGGTGAGCTTGAAAGAATTCACAGTCATCTTTTATGGATTGGACTGGCGGGGCACTTTATTGGATACGATACGCTTTGGATGTGGGCATGGAAGTATCGCGAACCTGTTCTTCAGATGTTTGAAATAATTTCTGGCAATAGAAATCATTACGGAATGATGCGTGTCGGTGGAGTTGCCAAAGATGTTGATCCTCAAAAATTCAGTAAGCTCATCACCATTATGGATGAGATTGAAAAGAAAATTGAAATGATTGCCAAAGCGGCTAATGATGACCCTGTCCTCAAATCAAGATTAAAAGGAGTTGGGGTACTTACAAAAAAAGATGCAATAGATTTTTGTGCTGTCGGTCCGACTGCTCGTGCGTCAGGTGTTGCTATTGATGTAAGGAAAGACGAACCTACAGATGCGTATGATCTTGTTGACTTTAAAATAATCGTTGCAGAAAACGGTGATGTATTTGACAAAACAGTTGTAAGACTTCTTGAAACTTTTGAATCAATTAAAATCTGCAAGCAGTGTCTTGAAAAATTAAAAACGGTAAGTGGAGGCATCTTCAACAATGTAAAAGAAATTTCTCCCGGCGAAGGAATTGGAAGATATGAAGCGCCTCGCGGAGAAGTTTTTCATTATGTAAGAACTGATGGAACGAACAGACCTGTACGGCATAAAGTCCGTGCACCAAGTTATGTTAACATTCCGACATTTAAAGCTTCATGTAAAGGAATTCCGGTTGCAGATGCGCTTATAACTCTCGCTGCTGTTGATCCTTGCTATTGCTGCACAGAAAGATCATTAAAAATTCGTGATAAGAATAATGAGCCGTATCAATTAGATCTGAAGAAGCTCTCACGTGAAAAAACAGAACAGCTCAGGAGGCAAATGAAATGATAATTAACGAACTACTGCTGTTTCTCATTATACCACTTGCTGTTGGTTTTATCAATCTTTTCCTTCCCGCATTTTTACGGAAAGTTTTGACATTCCTTGCTCTTGCGTTCGGACTGGTAATGGTTTATCTGTTCTATCAAAGACCAACGGATTCATTTGCTTACTTTAATCAGATAATTTTTTCACTCGATCAGCTTGGATTGTTTGTAGTTACTTTCATTCAGATACTTAGCTTTATCATTCTGATCTTTTCTCTAAATGGATTGGATAAAAATTCGGAGAAAAGATTTTTCTTCCTTTATCCGATCACAGTTTCATTCTGTAATGCAGTTGTTCTGAGTGAGCACGCTTTATCATTTCTTATTTTCTGGGGATTGAGCGGATTAACTCTTTATCTTTTCGCAACAATGGGTAAAACTAAAGCTGCACCGCAAGCTGCAAAGAAAACTTTCATCATCATCGGCGGAAGTGATGCGTTTCTCTTGATGGGGTTGGTAATTATGTGGTTTATCTCTCCTGCAACGGGATGGTCTTTGAACAATCCGCAAATTCCGTTACAAGGTGAGTATGCTCACTTTGCATTTATCTTTTTATTAATCGCTGCATTTGCAAAAGCAGGTGCATTTCCGTTTCATACCTGGGTTCCTGATTTCAGTCAGAACTCTCCAGTTGAAAGTGCGGCATTGCTTCCAGCATCGCTTGATAAACTGCTTGGAATTTTTCTTCTTGCAAAGATGGTCACAGCACTGTTTGTAGTTTATCCTTTGATAAATATGATACTTATTTCGCTGGGTGCTCTAACAGTAATAACTGCAGTAATGATGGCAATGATTCAGCATAACGGATACAGACTGCTTGGTTATCACGCCGTAAGTCAGGTTGGTTATATGATAATGGGAGTTGCAAGCGGAAGCGTTCTTGCATTCGCAGGCGGATTGTTCCATATGATAAACAACACTCTCTATAAATCGAATCTGTTTTTGTCATTTGGTTCAGTTGAGAAAAGAGCGGGAACTGCGGAACTTGATTATTTAGGCGGACTCGGGAAAAATATGCCTATCACTTTTATTATGGCATTAATCGGAGCGTTATCAATTTCTGGTATTCCGCCATTCAATGGATTTTTTTCCAAGTGGATGATCTATCAAGGATTGATTGAAAAAACATCAACACTTGGTCCTGGTTATCAATTATGGCTTCTTGCATGCATCATCATTGCTGTATTCGGCAGTGCATTAACACTAGCAAGCTTTATGAAATTTTTACACGCAGCATTTCTCGGAAGACGACCCGATATTTATAAAGATGTTAAAGAAGCTCCTGCTAATCAATGGCTTGCAACAGGCACTTTATCAACTTTATGCATCGTCTTCGGAATTTTAGCAGTTGCATTACCACTTAAGTATTTCATTTATCCCGTTGTGGAAGCCTCTGGAATGCAGATTCCGGAGTTCCTCGGTTTGTATAATCCAATCATTATAATAATTCTTTTTGCAGTTGCATTATTTATCGGATTATTAATTTATGGTTTAACAGCAAAAGTAAGATATGATGATGTTTATGTTGGCGGAATGCCCGGTCTTGAGAAATTTCGTATTTCCGGTACTGAATTTTATAACGAAATTAGAAATTTCAGTTTACTAAAATTAATTTATAATGCTGCTGAGAAAAAGTATTTCGACCTTTATGAAGTTGGTAAAGAATTTACTTTTTCATTTTCAGGGTATTTGCAAAAAGCACATCCCGGTCAGCTTCAGCTTTATGTGCTTTACATAGTCATTGGTTTTTTGATAATGATTTTGGTTGTGTAGTTCAAATGTCATGCTGAACTTGTTTCAGCATCTTTGTTCAAGATTCTAAAGATCCTGAGACAAGCCTGCCTTGCCGTCAGGCTGGCTCAGGATGAAGATTAAAAATAGTTTTTTTCAGGAGGATTAAATGCCCGTAGAACCGTGGTTAATATTTATACTTATCGTAATGATAATTGCTTCAATTACAGCACTGGAGATGAAGGATATTCTCTCCTCAATTGTTGCAATCGGTGTTGTTGGTTTGGGAGTTTCACTTTCTTTCCTTTTCCTTCAGGCACCTGATCTTGCAATTGTTCAATTCCTTTTTGAAATATTTGCTCTGATCATTCTGGTAAGAGCATTCTTAGGAAAAGATTATCATAAAGAAGAACCTTCAAGGATAAATAAAATACTTGTCGGAGTAACAGTCATTACTCTCGCTGCAATCTTCATATTCAGCGTTTCAGTGTTTGAACTTCTTCCACCATTTGGTGAGCCGTTGATGACAACTTCACAATACTATCTTGATAACGGCGCTAAAGATACAGGTGCAGCAAATATTGTTAGCTCAATTATTCTGGATTACAGAGCTTATGATACTCTTGGAGAGATTACAGTTTTGTTTACTGCGATTCTTGGTGCATTCACCATTCTCAGAATAAAATCTAAATCTAAAAAAGACAAAACGGAGTTAAGTCATGCGGCAAAATGATGGTATGACATTAATAGTAAAAACCGTTACGCGAATCAGCGTCTGGATGATTTTGCTTTACGGAATTTATATAATCTTTCATGGGCATCTTTCTCCCGGCGGAGGATTTGCAGGCGGAGTCATAATCGCATTAGCGTTCTTAAATGTTATGCTCGCCTACGGAAGAAAATTTACATCAGACTGGCTTAACATAAGTTTTCTGCATGATGTTGAAGCTGCAAGCGCTACACTGTTTTTAGTGATCGGTATTCTTGGTGTTTCATTGGGCGGAGCGTTTCTTGCAAACTTCATCACTAAAGGAGAATTATTTGCTTTACTTAGTGCAGGCACAATTTTACCGTTGAATATCGTTATCGGGATCAAGGTCGGAATGTCTTTATTTCTTGTTGTCTGGGTTTTAGCCGGATCAAAAACTGTGAAAGGAGAATAACTTATGATTGTATATCTTCTCTGCTTTGCACTGCTGCTTGTTGGACTTTATGGAGTTCTTACAAAAAGAGATCTGATTAAAATTATCCTTTCAATTGGAATACTCGGATATGCAGTTAACCTTATGCTGATACTTTTTGCATATCGTAATGATTCTATTTACCCGATACTTGCAAAAGGAAAAGCAGTCGAACAAATGGTTGATCCTCTTCCGCAGGCTTTGGTGCTCACCTCAATTGTTATCGAACTTGGAACAACAGCTATGCTTGTGGCATTAGCCATAAAACTTTTTGAAAAATACCAGACATTTGATATTACGCAGATAAGGAGGTTAAAAGGATGATACTTCCTTATTATATAATTATTCCGCTGCTTGCCGCTTTCTTAATTACTTTGATAGCAGGAAAGAAAGATAACTGGGCAGTTATTCTAAGTGTGATTTCCATAAGTGCCTTACTTATACTCTCACTTTTTTCTTTCATCACAATGAAAGATGAGACAGTTATTTATGAAATGAGTGCCTGGTCAATACCGTACGGAATTGTTCTTGTTCAGGATGCACTAACTTCTTTTATCCTTGTTATGGTAAGTATCATTTCATTCACTTCACTGATTTTCTCCATACAATATATCCGTCATCTTTCGATGGATTGGAAATATTATGCTTTGTTTATGTTGCTTGTTACCGGAATGAACGGAGTAATAGTAACGGGGGATCTTTTCAACCTTTATGTATTTATGGAGATAGCTCTCTTCTCGGCATTCGCACTTGTAGCTTACGGTAGCAAAGCAGAAGAATTTGAAGCTGCATTCAAATATGCGGTGATGGGTTCGGTTTCATCATTTTTAATTCTTGCAGGTATTGCAGTTACTTACAGTGCCACATCAACATTAACTATGGCTAAAATTGCTGAAGTATTACCTACAATTGATCAAAAAATTATTCTATGGGTTGGAGGATTATTCATAGCAGGTTTTGGATTGAAAGCTGCTGCAATGCCTTTCCATGCATGGTTGCCAGATGCTCATTCATCTGCACCGGCTCCAATATCTGCAATGCTTTCCGGTGTGTTGATTAAAGCACTTGGAATTTATGTGCTGCTCAGAATATTCTACAATGTATTGGATGCACCTGAAGTATTTACAAAAATAT
Organism: Ignavibacteriaceae bacterium; assembly: GCA_022865965.1. Taxonomy (GTDB): domain Bacteria; phylum Bacteroidota; class Ignavibacteria; order Ignavibacteriales; family Ignavibacteriaceae; genus JAGXRK01. Next base: position 16,101 of record JALHTS010000291.1, on the reverse strand, counting down.
TTCTTGTGCTTGGAGCAGTATCAATTATCATCGGAGTGTTCCTTGCGATTGGTCAATGGGATATGAAACGACTTCTTGCATATCACAGCATCAGTCAGATTGGTTACATTTTGCTTGGAATGGGAATCGCTACTCCGCTGGGAATACTGGGTGCAGTATTTCATTTATTCAATCACGCAATCTTCAAATCACTTTTATTTTACAATGCCGGATCTGTCGAGATGGCACTCGGCACACGTGATTTACGAAAGATGGGAAATCTTATGAAGATTCTTCCGACAACATCTCAGACTTCTTTAATTGCTTCTCTTTCTATTTCTGGTATTCCGCCGTTTAATGGTTTCTTCAGTAAGTTGATTATCATTATTGCGGCTATTCAGGCGGGACTGCCTATATATGCGGTATTAGCAATTATCGGAAGTTTGCTTACTCTTGCATCATTTATGAAAGTTCAACGATATGGATTTAAAGGAGAAAATATTGTTGAAGCAGTAACGAACAAAGTCGGCTGGCGAATGAATTCAGCAATGATAACGCTTGCTGTTCTTTGCATTGTAACAAGCTTGATGATAGTTCCGGGAATTCAGGAAGTAACTTTAGATCCAGTTGTAAGGGTTATCACCGAAAAATCCCTTTACATGAAACTTGTTCTGGGAGGTCTCAATGCAAATTAAAACAAAAAGCAGAATTGTTGTATTCGTATTTGCTTCTCTTGTATGGTTTGCACTTACCGACATTAAAAATTACCAGGAAGTCTTGATCGGTATTGCAATATCAGCGTTGATTACTTTTTTAGCTGGGCAATTCTTAATCACCACAGAAAAGAGTCAGCACCCGGTAAAGAGATTTTTGCACTTTCTCATTTACATTTTCAGGTTTTTCTGGGAAATGATAAAAGCAAATCTTGAAGTTGCATATCTTGTAATTCATCCAATGCTGCCAATAAAACCGGGAATAGTAAAGATCAAAACGAAACTGACAAAAGATTCTGCGATTACCGTGCTTGCAAACTCAATAACACTTACTCCCGGCACGTTAACCATTGATGTGAATAAGGAGAAACAGGAATTATACATTCACTGGATAAGAGTGAAATCAACGGATACAGACGAAGCAACAAAAGAAATCGGAGACAAATTCGAAAAAACCCTTATGGAGGTGTTTGAATGAAAATTCTGAAATGGACAATCGGGCTAATCATCTTTGCAGCCTTCTTTTATTTCAACTTCTTTATTTATGAAGGCGAATTGATGCTTCAGCTTATCAACGTGATTTTATTCAGTTCTTTACTTGTATTGATAAGAGTAATAATTGGACCGACTGCAGCGGATCGGATAGTTTCTGTCGATATTCTTGGAATTCTGATTATTGGATTAACTGCTTTGCTGAGTTTGTATTATGACGAATCATTTTTTATTGATGTTGGTTTAATTTGGGCGTTGCTTAGCCTCATTGCTACACTTGCCTTTTCAAAAATCCTGGAAGGGAGGCAGTTAGATGACTGATACAATAGGAATCATTCTGATTTGCATCGGAATTATTTTTGATTTTCTCGGAGTTCTGGGACTCGTTCGTCTGCCTGATGTTTACAACAGACTGCAGGCTGCAACAAAGTGTGTTACATTCGGATCAATGGGAATTTTACTTGGCGTAATTGTTATACAAGGCTTTACAAGTTTTGGATTTAAAGCCTTGATAGGAATTGTTTTCATTATTCTTGCAGCACCAACTGCAGCACACGCTGTTGCAAGAGCTGCACACAGAAGCGGAATTCCGTTAGCAAAAATTTCTGTTGTTGATAAATATGAAGAAGACAAAGAACTGAAAGATGAAACCCTTAAAGAAGAAGTGGAAGTTTAGATAAATAAAAAGTGTGGAGTAATAATATGTATCTTCCAAAAGTAAGAGAAATTAAAGAAGCATTAAGTTCATTCTTCTCAAAACCCTATACGACTAAATTTCCTAAAGAAGGATTTAAACCTGAAGAAGAATTTCGCGGCTTTCCACGATATCATATTGAAGATTGTGTCGGCTGCGGAACCTGTGCACAGGTTTGTCCTTCTGGTGCTATAACTGTTGTTGATGATTTAACTAAAAGAACTAGAAAATTAAAAATTAATTATTTATCCTGTATCCATTGTGGGCAGTGTGAAGAGCATTGTATTACTGAAAAAGGAGTTCTGTTGAGCAATGAATATTCTTTTTCAGTGATGGATAAAAATGATCCCATAGTATTTGAAACGATAGAAAAGGAAATTCTATTATGTGAAGTTTGCAAATCTATGATAGCTCCGGAAGACCAATTAAAATGGATCAGGGAAAGACTCGGTGCAAAAGCTTATGCTCATCCAAACTTTTTGCTTGGAATCCAGAGAGAATTTTTTGACGTTGAGCCGTCGGAACCAAAATCAAGAATAAGACGAGAAGACCAGATAAAAGAAGTTTGTCCTAAATGCCGTCACAAAATTGTAGTTGAAGATGAATTTTATACAATTCACTGATAAGCTTTCAAATTATAGTAAAGAAAGAATTGTTTTTGTAGGATTAGGAAATGAATTGAGGGGTGATGACGGAGTGGGAATACAATTTATTGCAAAACTAAGATTAAAAAAAGAATTTCAAAATTCACATTTCATAATTGCTAAAAAAAATCCCGAAAACTATTTACAGGAAATACTAAGTTTTGAGCCTCGGGTAGTTGTCTTTATTGATGCGGCGAAATGGAATGACAATTCTGGTGAAATAAAATTTTTTGCCGAAGAAGAAATGATTCATACTGAATTTAGCACCCACACATTCTCAATTAAAATTATAAAAAATTTTCTTTTACAACATCATCAGATGGATTTTATATTTTTAGGTATTCAACCCTATTCCACAGGCTTTGGAGAGGGATTATCCCAACCAGTTAAAGAGCAATTAAAAAAATTCTTTAGTTAAAAATGAAGATTGATCTCAAAGCATCCGAGAGTTTGGAATTACCATTTCATACAGTTGTTTCTCTTAATGAGAGATTAGCATGGTTAATTAATTTAAGATGGATATCCATTATTGCACTTCTGTTTTGTATTCCTATAGCAGATAAAATGCTTGGTTTCAATATCGGTTTTAATGAAATAACCAATCTAGCAGTCATTCTATTAGTCATTAACATATTATATTTTTTTATAGCAAGATATTTCCAATTCAAGAATGAATACCAGGAACTTGCATTCCTAGAACTACAGATACTAATTGATCTTTTAGTCATCTCTTTTATGATTCACTACTCCGGTGGAATAGGAAATCCATTTTACTATCTTTATCTGGTTCAGGTTATTCTTTCGGGGATAATATTCCCCGGAAAGGCTCTTCCATACATTAATGCATTTGCTGCTGCACTTCTGTTAACAATCTGGACTATACTTGAACATGTTATAATGTTTGACAGATATTTACTCCGGAGTGAACCGGCTTCATTAGCTTTAATTATAACATCACTAATAGCGTTTTATATAATCAACTTTGCCGGCATTTATATTATAAATACTTTTATGAACGGCTACCGATCACTCAAGAGAATTATCGATCAGAAAAATGTTCAGCTTGAACAGTCAATTAAAGACAGAAGCAGAACATTCCGTTTTGCAGCACACGAATTGAAATCACCATTGATTGCAATTCAAAGCACGTTGGAAGTTGTAAAAAGTTTATTCTCGGAGGATCTTAGGAAAGAAGTTAAAGATATGGTTTTGAAAGCGGAAAAAAGATCCTCTCAGGTAATTGATATGATTAAGGAAATGATAACGGTTACTCAGTATAATCTAGGAATGGAAAAACCGGTTTTTGAAAATGTTGATTTTGATGAATGGCTATTCGGCATTGTAAGTCATCACAAAGTTTATGCTAATAAAAAAAACCTTGAGCTTGTTTACAATCATCTATCATTCTCACTCAATATCAATATTGATGTTAACGGATATGAAAAAGTTGTTAGCAATCTTGTTAGCAATGGATTAAGATATACTCCATCCGGTGGAAAAGTAATCGTTGAGCCATTTGTGTCCGATTATTCATACGGCTTGGTTGTTAAAGATACCGGCATCGGCATTCCAAAAGAAGATATGGAAAAAATATTTGAGGAATTTTACAGAAGTAAAAATGCAAGAGAAGCAGAGCAAATAGGCACAGGTCTTGGACTGAATCTGGTGAAAGAAATAGTTTATCTTTACGAAGGGGAAATATCTGTAAAAAGTGAAATTGGTAAAGGCAGTGAGTTTAAAGTTGAATTTCCATTAAAAGAAAAACAATCGGGCAATGAGTACGCTGAAGAACTCAAGCAATCAGTTAATCTATAGCCCCAAAAAATTAATAGCAACTCCACAAAGTAATATTACTCCACCAGCAAGTGCGTGTGTATATCTCTCGAGCTTTCCGAAATTAAATAGATTCATCCCCTGAAGAGAAATAATAACTATTGAAAGCATCGTGAGAATAGTTGTTACTCCGAATACAGATGTAACCAAAATTAAGCCAGAGACACTTTTTGTAGCGGCCGGATACATTAATATTGGGATCAGAGCTTCACAGGGACCAAAAATGAAAATGGTGAAGAGTACCCACGGAGTAATACTTTTCTTTTCTTCCTTGTGTGGATGAGCATGCTCTTCATGGTGAGTGTGTTTATGAGTGTGTATAGTTCCGTTTTCGTGCAAATGAATATGGGCATGAGGCTTGTTTTTAAAAGCTTTCTTTAATCCCCAGATTAGGTAAGCCAGACCAAATCCGATCAGCAGCCAACCGGCTATATCCCCGCGCGTTGATTCAATCAGTTCCAACTCACTTACCGCAACACCAAACCCAATTCCAATTAAACCAATAATTAAAGAACTCAGTACGTGACCAACACCGCACGCAGAAGTAATCAAAGCAGTTTTTCTGATTGACCAGTTTCTGGCTTTTGCCATCGCAATGAAAGGAATGTAATGATCGGGTCCGATTAGTGTGTGAATAAATCCGATAGAAGCAGCGGTCATTATTAGTATTAAGGATGATTCATCCATAAAAATCCTTTCAACAAATTCTGGGAAGTTGTTCAACAGAATGAAGATCAATTATTCTTTTTGTTCCAATTGTTGTTCGTAGAATAACTTTACCTTTATATTCATCAATTACTTCCCCTATGATTTCGGAATTTTTTCCAAGCGGATGTTTTTTCATTTCAATTAAAAGTTTTTCTGCACTATCAGGTTCAGAAAAGCAAATTAGCTTTCCTTCATTAGCAATGTAAAGTGGATCGAGTCCAAGTATTTCACAGGCAGCTTTTACTTGGTCATTTATTTTAATTTTCATTTCGTCAATCATAATTCCTAGCTTTGATTTTAAAGCAATCTCATTTAATGTGGTTGCCAATCCTCCTCTTGTTGGATCACGAAGAACGTGAATGGTTTTTGAAACTGAAAGCATTTTCTCTACTAGATCATTCAAAGGGGCGGTGTCACTTTTTATTTCAGAGTTAAAAGAAAGATTTTCTCTTGCGGATAATACTGCAATTCCGTGATCAGCAATTGTTCCGCTTAAAATAATTTTATCACCGATTTGAACATTCGCTGGAGAAAGATCAACTGAATCAGGAACAATACCAATGCCAGATGTGTTGATAAATATTTTATCACCTTTTCCTTTTTCAACAACTTTCGTATCACCTGTTACTATCTGAACATTACATTTATCTGCAGAAACTTTCATTGAATTAACAATCAATTCGAGCTTGCCAATTTCAAATCCTTCTTCAATAATGAATGAAGCAGAAAGATATAGAGGTTTAGCACCGCACATCGCAAGATCATTGATTGTGCCGTATACAGCCAGTTCACCAATGTTTCCGCCAGGAAAGAAAATAGGATTAACGACGAATGAATCGGTAGTAAAAGCTATCCGGTTTCCATTAAGATTAAAAACAGCTCCGTCATGCTCTTTATTAAGCAAATCATTGTTAAAAGATTTAATAAATATATCATGAATCAATTTATTAGTCAGCGATCCACCGCTTCCATGTGCGAGAAGGATTTTCTCAAATTCATTTTTAGGTGATGGACAATCAATACTCATACTATATATCTTTTGTTGTCTTTCAAACCTTCGAGGTTTAGCTTTGAATTATGAATTAAAAACCTCGAATGTTTTTTACTTCCTATAATTATAATAAGCCGCACAAGCCCCTTCAGAAGAGACCATTGGCGCACCAACAGGTTTAATTGGTGTGCATTCATTACTAAATAGTTTACATTCAAGTGGTTTTTTCAATCCCTGCAGAATTTCACCTGCAATACATTTTTCATTCTCAAACGATTGAACAGAACTTATATTAAAAACTTTCTCCGCATCATATTTTTCAAATTCATCTCTTAATTTTAGTCCGCTGTTTTTAATTTCACCAAGTCCTCTCCAGTTTCTGTCGCAAACTTCAAATACTTTATCAATAGTTTTCAGTGCTGTTTTGTTACCTTCTATCTGTACAACTCTTTTATACTGATTTACTGTATGATGTTCATTTGATACAATTTGTTTTGCTGTAATAAGAATTCCTTCCAGAAGATCAACTGGTTCAAACCCAGTTACTGCAATGGGAATCTTATGTTTGCCAGAAATATTCTCGCACCATTTTGTGCCAGTTATTGTGCAAACATGTCCCGGTGCAAGTAAACCATTCAATTTTATTAATTCGGAATTTAACAATGCTTCAATCGCAGGAGGAATTAAAACGTGAGAGCAGAGAACAAAAAAGTTTTTAAGGGATAATTTTTGTGCAATTAAAATTGCAGAAGCATTTGCAGGAGCAGTCGTTTCAAAACCAATTGCAAAGAAAATTACTTTTTTGTTTGGTTCTTCTTTTGCAATTCTTATTGCATCGAGTGGTGAATAAATCATTTTAATATCAGCACCCAAAGCTTTTGTTTCAATCAAGCTGCTCCTGCTTCCCGGGATTCTTAACATATCTCCATAAGAAGTGAATATAACATCATCCATTCCCGCAAGTACATTTGCTTTGTCAATCATTTCAACAGGAGTAACACAAACAGGGCAGCCGGGCCCGTGAATAAGATTTATGTTTTCTGGTAAAAGTTCCTCAAGACTATACTTTAAAATTGTGTGTGTCTGGCTGCCACAAACTTCCATAATATTAATTGGCGGAAGTTGTAATGACCTTATCTGATTAATCAATATCTTAATTTTTTCAGCATCACGATACTCATCAAGGAATTTCATTTCATGTTCTTCCTGATAATTTCTTCAGCTTCGGAAATTGCTTTTAACTGATTGAGTGCTTCTTTTTCATCTACTTTATTTAGTGCATAACCAACGTGAACCATTACATACTCCCCAACTTTAATATCATTAATGAATTCAACACAAACCTGTTTAATTAAACCATCAAAATTTACTTCAGCCATTCTTGGTGAAGTGTTTGTGTTATCTATCTTTTGAACTTTTCCTGGTACTGCAAGGCACATTTTCTATTCCTTCACTGTTTCAATTTTAGCTAAATTTTGTTTCCTGGTTTTGTTAATACTATGATTTGTAAATACAGCTTGTCCGAATGAAATTCCTCCATCATTTGTTGGAATGCGGCGATGCCAATAAGGAGTAAAACCAATTTCTTCAAGTTTATCAATTGCTCTTTCAAGTAAAAAAACATTCTGAAAGCATCCGCCGGTAAGAATAATTTTTCGTTCATTAAATAGTTTGGCAAGCTTTACAATTATTTCGACTAATGTGTTATGAAACTTTGTTGATATTTCTGAGACCGGAATATTATTGCCCAAATCGATAAATATCTCCTCAAACATTGGCTGCCAATCAACTATTATTTTTTCTGTTTGAACAAGAGTAAAATTATAGTGTGTGTTAACGCTCTTCTCAGCAGCGAACTCCAGAAGCATTGCCGCCTGTCCTTCATAAGATGATTTATTACAGATGTTCAGCAAAGATGAAACAGCGTCAAATATTCTGCCGGCACTTGAAGTTGTAAAACAATTGATATTTTTCTCTATCATCTCGGCAAACAACAACATATCATTGGAAGATTGCAAATGATTTATCTTGAATTTTTTATATGGAATATTTTTACCGAAGATTTCATAAAGAATTCCTATCAAGGATCGCTTAGATTCTTTAATTGCTGTTTCACCGCCGGGTAATTTAAATTGTCTGAACTGTGCAGAGTGCTGATAACTCGATTCATCATAAATAAAAAATTCACCGCCCCAGACTGTCCCGTCAAATCCATATCCAGTCCCATCCCAGCATACAGCAAAACATTTTCCTTCAAGCTGATTCTCTTCATAACACGCAGCTACATGAGCGAGATGATGCTGAACTCCAATTGTATTTGTTCTTTGCTCCTTACAGTATTTTGTTGAGAGATAATCGGGATGAAGATCGTGAACTAAAAATTCAGGTCTTACCTGATACATTTTTTGAAAATCTGAAATTGTATTTGTAAAACTGTTCTCTGCGTCTATGTTAGATAGATCTCCAATATGCTGACTTACAAAAATTTCATTTCCTTTTTTTAGTGCGATTGAGTTTTTAAGATGAGCACCAACACTGATGAAATTTTCCTCACAAGAATTTCTGATTGAGAATGGGAGCGGAGCATATCCACGCGCTCTTCTATGAATCATTTCTTTTCCTTCTACAATTCGGGCAACTGAATCATCAACAGGTCTGACAATGGGTCTGTTATGAACAAGAAAATAATCAGCAATACCGGATAATCTTTCCAATGCCCTACTATTTTCAATACACATCGGCTCTTCCGAAATATTTCCGCTTGTTGCAATGATCGGTTTACCAAACTCTTTCATCAACAAATGATGTAGTGGAGTATATGGCAACATAATTCCCAGATAAGGATTCTTCGGTGCCACAAACTGCGATATGATTATTTTAGCATCCTTTTTTCTTTTTAACAATACTATTGGTGTTTCAGGTGAAAGCAGTAATCCTTCTTCAAGCTCTGATACTTCGCATACTTTTTTTATCGAATTCAGATCAGGAAACATTAATGCCAATGGTTTTTCATCACGATGTTTTCTTTCCCTTAGTCGGTTTACTGCACTATCATCATTTGCATTTACAATTAATTGAAAACCCCCAAGACCTTTTAATGCAATTACCTTACCTTCTTTGATTTTTTCTGATGTTGTTTTTATTGCAGAATATTTTTCGCAAATTAATTTACCACTATTATCTATTATTTTAACTTGAGGACCACAATCTGGACAGGCAATCGGTTGTGCGTGAAATCTTCTGTCGCTAGGATCTTCATATTCTTTCCGGCAATCATCACACATTTCAAAATATTTCATCGAAGTATTCAGACGATCATAAGGAAGAGATTCAATAATTGAAAAGCGTGGTCCGCAGTTCGTACAGTTAATAAAAGAATAAAGATAGCGCCTGTCATTCGGATCAAACATTTCGAATAAACATTCATCACATAAAGCTATATCAGGCAAAATAAATGCTGAAGGATCGCCACGTGAATCACTTTCGATAATTCTGAATTCTGAAGATCCTTTTAGATCAAGCTTAGAATATTCAAGGCTGTTTATGAATGCAAGCTTTGGTTTATCAGTTCTTAATTTTAATAGAAATTTATTCAAAGCATTTTCGTCCCCTTCAACTTCGATGTTAACACCGCTTATATTGTTGGAGATGAATCCTTTCAACTGTAGCTCATTCGCAAGCTTGTAAATAAAAGGACGAAAGCCAACACCCTGAACTGCTCCTCTGATTGATATTTGTAATCGCTGTTTCATTTATGAATTTGTGATTCCAGCCAATTGCACCACTGTTCAATTCCTTTAGAATTTTTGCAGGATATATCAAACACTTCCAGGGTTGAATTAATTGACAAAGCATTCTTCTTAATTTCATCAAGAGATGAATCTACGTAAGGAATAAGGTCGGTTTTATTAATTATCATCGCCGAAGAATTCCGGAACATCGCGGGATACTTTAACGGTTTATCGTCGCCCTCTGTAGTGCTGATTACAACAACTTTTTTGTTTTCACCAAGATCATATCCAGCAGGACAAACAAGATTCCCAACATTTTCAATTATCAGAACATCAGCAACTTCACTCTCAATATTTTTATAAGCATCTCTTACAAGCTGTGCTTCAAGATGACAGGAGCCGTTTGTAATGATCTGCACAACCGGAATATTTAATTTGCCAATGCGCTTTGCATCATTATCCGTCTGAACATCCCCCACGATTACGGAAATATTTAACTTGTCCTTAAAGTGTTCAACAGTTCTTTCAATAAGACTTGTTTTACCGGAACCAGGAGAGCTAAGCAGATTGATAACAAACATTCCTTTCGACTTAAATTTTGTTCTTAGCTCGTTAGCTATTTGATCATTCTTTTCTAACACTTTTCTTTCGATAGTAATGACACTCATTTTATATACTCGCTTTCATCTTTTAAATGAATTGAGGAAATGACTAACTCATCACCGCCGATAACTGTTATTGATGAACCATTGCAGGAAGGACAGGTAAAAATAAAATCATCTGTAGCACTTATTTGATTACAATCGTTGCATTGAATTTTTATCGGAACGATTTCTATGGCAAGTTCAGAATTCTGAAGTGGGGTATTTTCAATAGCAGAGTTAAAGCAAAACAAAAGAGATTCGGTTAAAATATTGCTTAATCTTCCAACTTTTAAATAGATTTTATCGGCAAGACCAAGCTTCTCTTTTTCAACACTGCTGTTGATAATCCGAATAATATTTTGGGCAATTGAAAGCTCGTGCACAAATAACTCCCCTGAATAAAAGTTAATAAAATATCTGTCCGAAATAAAGAAAAACTACATAGTACTGTATCAAAAATACGGAGAGTTTTAATAAAAAAGATAAAAAAAGAGTAATTTTAAACTTTATAGTCCAAACACTTGATTCTTTTTCTTTATTTTTCAGAAAAAATAAAAATGAAATGATTTACCGAAATTTTGGAAATAATGGATTAAAAGTTTCAGCAATTGGATTTGGTGCCGGACAAATTGGCGATTATAAAATTTCCGAAAAGCAAATTGAATATCTTCTCAATTCTGTACTTGATTTTGGAATTAATCTTATTGACACTGCATGCGGATATTATGCAGAAGCTTACTGGCTCCGGTGGAAAGAAATGAATCTTCCAGAACAAGAGGATTGGCAGGATACTTTTATAAGATTCTCTGCTTTTGCAGAAGGAGTTGACTCAGCAATTATTGGAAAACTAAAGTTGATAATCTAAAAAAGAATCTTCATTCGGTAGAAAAAGGGCTACTACCAAAGGATTTAATAAAAACAATTTGCGCTTCATTAGAACCAGAATGGCTTGGTGAAGTTTAATACTTGTTAATTGTTTAATAATAGTAATTTTATATTATTTTTTCACTTCTCGAAAATAGGAATAGCCTATCTTTTAACCTTCCTAATTCTGATAAAAAAGAGCTGTTAAGAGAGCTTTTTAGTGTTTAAAGTCATTTATCATGCATGGCACTAAGATTGAAATTTTTCCACCAATTAAAAGAATTTCATATTCTGAAAGAAATAAAATTAGTGATGTTAGTAAAGCAAAACTTTCATTTAAAGAGCAGCATAAAAATTGTATAAGTTGTCATAAAAATGACAAATGCATCAAGTGTCACGGCGATAAAGAACTTGTAGCTTTTGATCATTTAAGAAGCAGCGGATGGGCTTTAAAATCCTATCATGCAAAACTTACATGTCAAAAGTGTCATGGTTCCAAAATACCGTTTGTAAATATTGATAGGAATTGTGTTAGCTGTCATAAAGATTGGAATAATGAAACCTTCAAACATTCTGTAACCGGTTTACGGCTTGATGAAACACACACAGATATGAGTTGTGAAGATTGTCATACAGAAAATAATTTTGCGGTAAAACCTGTCTGCGATGGATGTCACGAAGGTTATGCTTATCCAAAACAAAAACCAGGCAAGTTGGTTAGTAAATAATTAATTTAGAATAGACAAATTACATTTTAGAAAAATGTTTAATAAAATTGGCGTCCGATTAATAATTGCAGTAGGATTTACAGAAGAAGAATTTTTCCAGATTGAAGATCAAAAAGAAAAAGAAATTCCAAAAGTCAATTTTTCATAAATAAAGTTTTAATCTATGTGGGAACTTATAAAAGCTAATCGACAAAAGTCGATTTTACTATTTATCGGACTCGGAGCAACGTTATTTTTTGCCGGGTATATCTTTGGAAAATTTTATAATTCTGATTATGGTGGTCCTCTTGGTGTGTTGGTAGGACTTTCCATTTGGTTTATACTATCTGTAATAAGTTACTTTGCCGGCAGCAAAATTTTGCTGAGTATTAGCGGCGCTAAAGAAGTAACCAAAGCTGTTCATCCTCAACTATTTAATGTTGTTGAAGAGATGAAAATTGCTGCAAATCTTTCATACATGCCTAAAGTTTATATAATTGATGATCCGGCACCAAATGCTTTTGCAACAGGAATAAAGCCTGAAAATACTGCTGTTGCTGTTTCTGCGGGACTTCTCGGAAAATTAAACCGTGATGAATTACAGGGTGTTATTGCTCACGAAATGGTTCACGTCGTAAATCGTGATGTTTTATTAATGACTCTTGCCGGAGTGATGATTGGTTCAATCACAATTATATCAGAAGTTTTTCTGAGAAGTTTATATTTCGGCGGTGGTTCAAGATATAAATCAAAATCATCGGGAAAAGGAGGGCAGATACAATTAATAATAATGATAGTTGCGTTGGTCTTTGCAATACTCGCTCCGATAATGGCAAGACTTCTTTATTTAGGAATTTCAAGAAAACGCGAATACCTTGCTGATGCTTCAGCAGTAAGATTAACAAGGTATCCTGAAGGCTTAGCTTCCGCTCTGGAAAAAATTTCTGAAAACACTCTCGATATGAAAAAAGCAAATTCAATAACTGCTCCAATGTATATAGTAAATCCGTTGAAACAGAAGGGAATGAAATTATCAAATCTTACAAACACACACCCGCCAATTTCTGAGAGAATAAGAATACTTAGAGCAATGCAGCAGGGAGTTCATTACTTAAGTTATCAAAGTGCGTTTCAGTTTATTAGGAATTCCCGTGAAAAAATTCTTCCTGCAACTGCTTCATTAGATGCAATACCTATTGTGATGAAAAGACCTTTGTCAAGCTGGTATAAAGAATCAAATAAAAAGGAAGAAAAGCGTACTTCCGGTGATTTAATTATGCAGTTGAATGATTTTTCTTTTATTCATTGTGCCTGTGGTGTAAAAATTAAAGTTACCCCTGATTATAAAAAGAATTCAATTACTTGTCCCCGCTGCGGTAAAGTTCATACTCTATCAGGATAACTTAAACAAGCCAAAATCGGTAAAGAGTAATGAATAAAGAACAGTTTTATCCTTTTCCGTTAAAAAGTAAGAATATAAAAGTCGTTATTTAACAATTGTCGTATTCAGCAATGCAAAATTACTATTTATAACCTTCAACTTTAGAAATGCATTTGCGGCAGAACGTGTTTCCCTTTATATCTACTTCTTCAATTCCATTTGATGAGTGCATCACACAGTCCCAATCAATGCAATGACGCAGACCGTAACAATGCCCAAGCTCGTGAAGTGCTTCTTTAATCGTACGCTCAAATAAAAGATTTTCGTTTGAATTGCCTGAATAAAATTCTTCGTGCAAACGACAGACTGAAAGAATGGAATGTTTTCCGTTAAGCTGCGCTTCACCAAAAATAAAAGTTAATGGAGGAACGAAAATATCCACATCGGTTAACATAATTATTTTACCGTTAAATTCATCCGTAAGCTTTATCGCCTCGGCAATAATCTGTGTGGAAAAATATTGTTTGCGATCTATAGAGTAGAAATCATCAAGATTTATTTTCAGGTCAATGACGTGAATTCTAAAAGAAAACCTTTTGGATAATTCTGTAACAAGGTCTTGTAGCAGCAAAGTGCTGTAAAATTTAATCGGTGCTAAAAAGATATCCATCAATACTTATCTTTGCGGAGGCCGTATTTACTTATTTTACTGTAAAGGGTAACCCTATCAATCTTAAGTATCAGAGCGGTTTTAGAAATATTCCAACTATTCTCATTTAAAATATTAAAAATATACTTTTTCTCCATTGAAGAAAGACTTTTCTCGTCATCATTTAATTCAAAGTTATTACTTGAAACATGAAAAGGGAGGTCATCAACAATAATAGAACTAGTTTTGCCAACCACCATCGCTCGTTCTATCGCATTTTCTAATTCACGAACATTCCCCGGCCAATTATGGTTTATTAGAAAATCCATTGCCTCTTTAGAAACACTTTTTATCTTTTTATTCATTGCAGTTGAAAATTTATTAATGAAAAAATTTGCAAGCAGAGGAATATCATCCCTTCTTTCACGCAGCGGAGGGATAACAATAGTAAAAACATTCAATCTGTAGTATAAATCTTCTCTAAACTTACCTGTTTTAACAAGTTCTTCCAGAGGTTCATTTGTTGCAGTAATTACCCTAAAATCACTTTTTACTAATTCATTTCCGCCAACTCGGTTAAACTGTTTTGTTTCAATAACTCTTAACAGCTCAATCTGCATCTTAAGGGAAATAGAGCCAATTTCATCAAGAAAAATTGTTCCTCTATCTGCCATTTCAAATTTCCCTTTTCTTTTGAATTGAGCGCCTGTAAATGAGCCCTTTTCGTGTCCGAACAATTCGCTTTCGAGAAGTGATTCAGTCAAAGCGCCGCAGTTTACAGTAATAATCGGGAAATATTTTCTGCTGCTATTAATATGGATGGCTTTTGCAACTAATTCTTTTCCTGTGCCGCTATCACCTCTGATTATAACTGTAGTATCTGTGCGGGCAACACTGTGCACAAGTTCATAGATTTTTTTCATCTGAAAACTCTCACCGATCAAATTATCCGGTTTAATTATTTCATCTATATTTTCTTTCAACTGAATGTTTTCAATTTTAAGCGCCCGTTGTTCAAGGGCTTTTTTGACTAGATGCGCAAGCTCGTCGGGATCAACGGGTTTTGTTACATAATCATAGGCACCGGTTTTCAAAGCGGTAATCGCGGTTGGTACCGAAGCGAAGGCAGTGATGAGGATAATAAGAGCATCTTTATCAATTGCTTTAATTTTGGATAACAAATCCAAGCCACTCATGCCGGGCATTTTCATGTCCACAAGAAGAAGATCAAATTTCTCCTTTTCATATTTTTTTAAGGCAGTATCTCCATCCTCGGCGGTATCAACTAGATAATCTTCTTCTTCGAACCAGTGATAAAGAGATTCCCTAACAATTTTTTCATCATCTACTATTAGAATTTTTTCTTTTTTTTCCATAAAACTTTCTCTTAAGCAAGTTGTTCATTTTTTGGCAATACTACTTTAAATGTAGTTCCTTGATTTGAAGTTTTTTCTACTTCTATTGTCCCTTTATGATTAGTAATAATTCCGTAGACAACCGCCAGCCCAAGACCGGTACCTGCGGATGCTTCTTTTGTTGAATAAAACGGCTCAAAAATATTAGGCAAATCTTTATCCGCTATTCCTGTACCTTCGTCTATTATTCTAAGGACAACGTTATTTTTTTCGTGCGTTAAGTTAAGAATGATTTTCCCCCCATTAGGCATTGCTTCGATTGAATTGATCAGAAGCGAAATTAACGCCTGTTGAATTTTGTCTGCGTTGCAGTATATCTCAATTGGTAATTCAGGGTAATCTTTGATTAAAGTGATACCGTTAATTTCCAGATGATGGTTAATAACAGTAATACTGTGATAGATTATTTTTACAAGGTTTTCTTTTGCAAATTCATGCCGTTCAGAGTGTGAAAAAATTAGTAAGTCCTTTACAATTTGTCCGCAGCGGGCAGATTCATGTGAAATTAATTCTAGATATTCAATAATTTTTGAATACTCCGATTCTTTCTGTGAAGCTTGTAATTTTTTTGTTATCAATTTACTATAAGTTAAAATTCCTGCAAGTGGATTATTTAACTCGTGTGCCACAGTTGCTGATAGTTTTCCGAGTGAAGC
>JALHTS010000290.1 GCA_022865965.1 Ignavibacteriaceae bacterium | reverse complement strand
TCTTGCTTGATAAGTTTGAAAACCGATTGCTGGATCAATCCATTCTTTAATAATTTTTTCAGGAGTTTCTTCAGCAACTTTTTCAATTTCAACTCCGCCTTCGGTTGAAGCCATAATAACATTTTTTGAAACTGAACGATCGAGCAAAATCCCAAGATAAAATTCTTTGCTAAAATCTAATCCTTCAGCAATAAAAAGAGTTTTAACTATTTTACCTTCAGCACCAGATTGATGAGTTACCAAAACATTGCCAAGAATTTTGTGAGCATAATCCCGTGCTTTATCAACAGATGTACTGAACTTCACTCCGCCTTCAAGAATAAGCTCATTACGATTGTTTGGATTATATAATTTACCCTTTCCTCTTCCACCGGCATGTATTTGTGCTTTTACAACAAACTGATTAATTCCGCGCTGCTGAAGTTGATTAATAGCAGAATCAAATTCCGATAAATCTTTTATGGCAATCCCATCCTGAATCGGAACGCCGAATTTTTTTAGAATTTCTTTCGCCTGATATTCGTGAATTTTCATTTAATTTCCTTTAATGTTATTATAACTCTAAGAAAGATTGAGAACGGATTTTTTATAATAAATTCCGAGCTCTGAAAATTATTTACTTATTATTTTTTCACTCATCAATTTAGCTTGCAAGAAAAGTAATAAGTAATCTCTTCCACCTGCTTTAGAATCTGTACCGGACATATTAAATCCGCCAAATGGATGAACACCAACCAAAGCTCCTGTACATTTGCGATTAAAGTATAAATTACCAATCAATAATTCTTTCTTGGCCCGTTCTATTTTTTTTCTGTCGCGAGTATAAACAGAACCGGTTAAACCGTAAATAGTATTATTAGCAATCTTAAGAGCATCATCATAATTTTTAGCTTTGATAACTGCTAGAACCGGACCAAATATTTCTTCCAGTGATATCCTTGCATTCGGATCGATATCAATAAAGACGGTTGGTTTGATATAATATCCGTTACCTTCAGCTTTTTCACCACCGGTAAGTAATTTTCCTTCTTTCTTTCCTATTTCAATATAGTCAAGAATTGTACGTTCAGCGCTTGGACTTACTACTGGACCCATGAAAAAGTCTTGTTCACCGGGACCTAGTTGAATTTTATCAACTTCAGCTTTTAATTTTTTTACGAATTGATTGTAAATAGATTTATCGACGATAGCTCTTGAACAAGCGGAACATTTCTGACCTTGAAATCCAAAAGCAGATGAAACGACACCTTTAACGGCATCATCAAGATCACAATTACTATCAACAATAATTGAATCTTTTCCACCCATTTCTGCCACAACTCTCTTAAGCCAGATTTGTCCGGGTTGAACCTTTGCTGCTAATTCATTTATATGAATTCCAACTTCCATAGAACCGGTAAATGAAACAAATCTTGTTTTGGGATGACCAACTAAAGTATCGCCAACTTCTCCACCTGAACCAGGTAAAAAGTTAAGCACGCCTTTGGGTAGTCCAGCTTCTTCCATGATTTCATAGAAAATTCTTCCCATCATAGGAGTATCGCTTGAAGGTTTAAGTACTATTGTATTACCAGTAACTATTGCTGCGGAACTCATTCCAACTAAAATTGCAAAAGGAAAATTCCATGGCGGTACGGTAACACCAACACCAAGTGGTATGTAAACTAATTCATTCTTTTCGCCCTTTAAAGGAGTGATTGGCTGCTTGCCTCCGTATCGAAGCATTTCTCTTCCGTAAAAATCCAAAAAATCGATTGCTTCGGCTGTATCAGCATCTGCCTCTAAAAAATTTTTACCGGCTTCAAGAATCATCCAGGCATTAATTTCAAAACGTCTTCTTCTTGCTATTGCTGCTGCTTTGAAAAGAAAATTTGCTCTTTCAGAAGCCGGAACATATTTCCATTCCTGAAATTTTTTATAAGCAGATTCAATAGCCAAATTGGCAATATCTTTCGTTCCTTTATGAAAATAAGCGATAACCTCGTCTTTATTTGATGGATTATAGGAAGTAATTTTCCCTTCGGTTTTATACTTTTTTCCACCAATAACGATTTCGTAAGTTTTTCCTATTTTTTTTCTTACAGCTTTAAGTGCT
>JALHTS010000289.1 GCA_022865965.1 Ignavibacteriaceae bacterium | reverse complement strand
GATAAAATACATAACACAGGTTGGCGATTATTATCCGATTTTCATTTTCTTCTGTAATTATCCAAAGCAGGTGGCAGATCATTACAAAAGATGGCTTGAAAAACTTATTCGTAGAAACTTTGGGTTTGAAGGTGTCCCGATTACATTATCATTCAAAGAAAAATAAATATGAATAAAAATTTTATTTTGCTTGATCATCCGCTGATCAAGCGCGATATGACAATACTCAGAGATAAAAATACTAGCACGGAATTTTTCCGCTCTGCAGTAAAAAGGATTTCTAATATTCTTGCAGTTGAGATAGCAAAATCTTTTGATCTAAAAGAATTAAATATTGAAACACCGCTTGAAAAAACAAAAGGTTATAAAATAAACCAGGAAATTGTTCTGATTCCAATACTTCGCGCAGGTCTTGGAATGGTGAGCGGATTCATTGAGGTTATTCCCGAAGCAAAAGTCGGTCATATTGGTTTGCAGCGTGATGAAAATACACTCAGACCGGTTGAATATTATTACAAAACTCCTAAAGATATTTCAAATGCATTTGTCATTCTGCTTGATCCAATGCTTGCCACCGGCGGAAGTGCTTCCGAAGCAGTTAATTATCTTAAGAAAAAAGGAGCAAAGCAAATAGTTTTTTCCTGTCTTGTTGCTGCTCCCGAAGGTCTGAAAAAATTCATTGAAAATCATCCTGATATTAAAATATATGGGGCAGCTTTGGATAGACAATTAAATGAAAAAGGTTATATTCTTCCTGGATTAGGTGATGCTGGTGACAGGACATTTGGTACATTTTAAATTTTTGCTGATACTTGTTTTTTTTCTTCTATCACATTCAGCAAACTCTCAGATTTTTCCCGACCCCAAAGTTGATAGCTTATTAAGAACAGGCATCAATTATGTTATCGATCAGAAATATGACGAAGCAAAGTCTGTATTTAATTCGTTAGATCAGAAATTTCCCGATCTTCCATTTGGTAAAATTTATTTAGCAGCGACTGAAATTGCGTATGCATACGACTTCGATCTTCCTTTCAACACTAAATTTATTGAAAGTAATCTTGAAAAAGCTCAAGCTATCTCTGAAGAAATACTCACAAGAAATAGAAATAATAAATGGAATGTTTATTTTTTTGCCTTAACACGCGGTTACAGTGCTTATTATCAGGCACTTCAGGGAAATTGGTTCGATGGATTAAAGACAGGATTAAGTTCAGTTTCAGCATTTGAGGAATGTATTGAACTCGATGCTGAATTTTATGAAGCCTGGGTTGCGATTGGTACTTATGAATATTGGAAAAGTCGTAAAATTGAATTTTTATCCTGGTTGCCATTCATAAATGATAATAAGGATTTTGGTATTGAAAAATTAAATTATGCTATAGAATTATCAAATTATAACACGCACATAGCACTTCATTCTCTAATATGGATTTATATTGATCAGAAAAATTATTCTGAATCAATTGAACTTGCTCAATATGCCGTTGAAAAACATCCTGAATCCAGAATATTTAAGTGGGGTCTTGCAAGGTCCTTTGAAGATATTGATCCGCAAAAATCAATTGATATTTATTTTGAAATATTGGAATCATACAAAAAAACTGGCGTAAGAACCCGGATAAATGAGGTTACTCTTAAACATGTTATCGCCCAGCAATATGTGAAGCTTGGTAATAAGGATAAGGCAAAAAAGCTTTGTGAAGAAATTCTTATTCTTAATGATCTTACGAAATATGAAAAGGAAAAATTGGAAGATCGAATTAAAAGAGTCCGTGCCTTATTAACTGAACTTTTCTGATAATTCCCATCTTTAGTCCAAATTTGACTACTTTAACAAGTCAAAAAAAACAACTATTTTTCCTGAGAATTATAGCTTTATTTCAGATGAGTATTGAAAATCCTAAATATATTAAGATGCTCGATGATCTTATTACCCTGAGTAAAAAAAATATTCTCAGAGTTAATGAAGATCTTATAAAAAAAGCATTTGAATTTACTATTGAAGCGCACAAACATGATTTGCGTGCTTCCGGAGAGCCATACTTTACTCATCCTTTTGAAGTTGCAATGATCGTTGCCGAAGAATTTCCGCTTGATGATACAACAATAGTTGCCACACTGCTCCATGATGTTGCAGAAGACACTGATTTTAACATTGAACTGATTTCCAAAGAATTTGGGAAAGAAGTAGCGGAAATAGTTGATGGAGTAACCAAGATAAGTGGAATTTTCAGAGGTCAGGAAATTACACAAGCTGAAAATTATAGAAAACTTTTACTTTCTCTGATCAAAGATGTTCGAGTAATACTTGTAAAGTTTGCAGATCGTCTTCATAATATGCGAACGCTTGAATTTGTCAGTGCAGATAAACAACGCCGCATAGCTCAGGAAACATTAGAAATATACGCACCGTTTGCTCATAGGTTTGGTCTCGGTAAAGTAAAATGGGAACTTGAAGATCTTGCTTTCAAATATCTTAACAGGGAAGCTTATGAAGAGCTAGCTAAAAAAATTAAAGCTAAGCGGAAAGAACGTGAATCATACATTAAAAAATTTTCTGACCCGATTATAAAAAAGCTTAATGAATACGACCTTAAGTTTGATTTAAGCGGAAGACCAAAACATCTTTACAGTATTTACAGAAAAATGGTTCGGAGAAATAAACCGTTTGAAGAAATATATGATCTGTTTGCCATAAGAATAATCCTGGATACTGAAGACAGAAATGATTGTTATACAAATCTGGG
>JALHTS010000288.1 GCA_022865965.1 Ignavibacteriaceae bacterium | reverse complement strand
TAAACCTGACCTGGGTAATTCCAGCGTAGGGAAACGGGCTAAAAGAATAATTAGTTTTCTTTTTAGCCGTTCCTTGAACGGCTTTCTAATTTTAAAAGAAGTTAGCCATGAAAACAATAATTATTCTTTTTTTATTATTTATTTCACAAATCTATCCACAAGTTAAAACTCTTGAAGGAATCGTCACAGATTCTGAAACTGAAAATCCACTCAGCAGTGCGAATGTCTTTATCTCCAGAAATAATCTTGGTACTGTCAGCGACTCTCACGGAAACTTTAAACTAACAGGTGTTATAAAAAGTACTGACACTCTAGTAATCAGTTATGTAGGCTATGCATCCAAATTAATTTCTCTTTTTGAATATGATGATATTGAGTTTTTAGAAATTAAACTTGAACGAATAATTCTCCCATCACAAACTGTATTTGTTGAAGGAAGTGTAGGTCGATATGGTATTACACCATTAGCATTTAATCAAATCAAAAGAAGGGAAATTCAGAAAGATTATGTAGTTCAGGATATTCCGGAATATTTAAGCCGTCTTCCTTCAACTACATATTATTCGGAAAGTGGAAATGGAATCGGTTATAATTATTTGTCAATAAGAGGATTTGATCAAAGAAGAATTTCTGTTTCAATAAATGGAATACCGCAAAATGATCCGGAAGATCATAATATTTATTGGTTAGATTTTCCCGATCTGCTTGCAAGCACAGAAATGATTCAGGTTCAAAGAGGAGCTGGTGCCGGAGTTACCGGTTATCCTGCAATTGGCGGATCAATTAATATAATCACATCAACTTTTTCCGACAGACCAAAATTTAATCTTTCTGCTTCTTACGGAAGTTATCATACAAGAAAATACAGCGCTGCATATTCAAGCGGATTGATTGATAATAAATATTCCATATACGCAAATCTATCCCAGATACTTAGCTCAGGATATCGAAATCTTTCGTGGGTAAAATTCAATGCTTACCATTTATCCGTAGTTCGTTATGATAATAATATCACTTCACAAATTAATTTTTTTGGCGGACCGATTGAAGACGGACTTGCTTATACAGGTGTAGCAAAATTTGCAGTAAAGGATAGAGAATTACGAAGAGAAAATTATTCATACTGGGAAGCTGATGAATCAGGTTATACTTATACAGCAATCAGGCGAAATGATGAAATAGAAAATTTTTCTCAGCCGCATTATGAACTATTAAATGAAATAAAAATTTTTGATAATGTAAAATTTAACTCTGCTTTATTTCTGGTTATTGGAAAAGGATTTTTTGATTACGATGGTTCGTGGGCTGATACAAATTATTTACGACTAACTTATGAAAATGGATTTACTCCAACGCAGAATCCGGGTAATGTTCTTATCAGAGCAATGGTTGAGAATAAACAATTCGGATGGATACCACGTTTAAGTTACAAACATAAAAATGGTGAACTTATAGCAGGAGGTGAGTTTAGAATTCATCGATCTGAGCATTGGGGCGCAATTAATTATGGTGAAAAGCTTCCTGAAGGTATAACAAAAGATTTTTATTATTATTTCTATAATGGATCAAAAGATATTGTTAATGGCTTCGTTCATGAGACTTATAATTTTAATGAAAGAATAAATTTATTGGGCGAAATTCAAATATCGTATCATAAATACGGTATTAATAATGAAAAGTATGTTAATAATAATTTTGAAATTGATGATCTGTTTGTCAATCCAAGATTCGGAATTAATTATAAATTCGCTCCACAAACGAATGTATTTTTATCATTTGCAAGAGTAACACGCGAGCCGCGATTGAAAGACTATTACGATGCAGCAGAATCGAGCGGTGGTGCCGAACCAA
Organism: Ignavibacteriaceae bacterium; assembly: GCA_022865965.1. Classification (GTDB taxonomy): domain Bacteria; phylum Bacteroidota; class Ignavibacteria; order Ignavibacteriales; family Ignavibacteriaceae; genus JAGXRK01. Next base: position 749 of record JALHTS010000288.1, on the reverse strand, counting down.
TGTTTGAATTGAATTCAGATAGCACTTATAATTTTTCTAATCCATTAGTTAAACCTGAAACAATGAATGATATCGAATTAGGTTTCTCGTATAATTCTGGAAACTTGAACTTGAACCTGAACTTATTCTACATGCTTTTTGATGATGAGATTGTAAAGAAAGGAACTCTTGACCGATTTGGACAACCAATAACAGGTAATATTGATAAAACAACTCACACAGGTGTTGAACTTTCTTTTATTTATAAATACTCTAAAAATTTTGAATTATTCGGTAACGCAACTTACAGCAGAAATGAAATTAACGAAGGGAAATATTTTCTTGATGATGGGAACTATCTTATTCTTGATGGTAATAGTATAAGCGGTTTCCCCGACTTCCTTACTAACTTTGGAATGACATTTACTTACAACAATATGTATTTAAGATTAAGTGGAAAGTTCGTTCGTGAATTTTATTCTGATAATTTTGATAATAAATTAAATAAGTATCTCTCGGAATTTTCTAACATTGTTGATTACTCAGATAATGTTAATGATTCTTATTTTGTTATGGATCTTTTCGGAAGTTATGGATTTCCTTTATTCAACGGAAAATCTTTGTCAAAAGTATTTGTTCAGGTAAATAATTTGTTTGATAATTTGTATAGTGCATATGCCATAGGAAAAGAGTTTTTTCCTGCAGCGGAAAGAAATTTTATAGCCGGAATTCAATTGGGATTATAAAAAAGCCCTCACCTAAATCCTCCC
>JALHTS010000287.1 GCA_022865965.1 Ignavibacteriaceae bacterium | reverse complement strand
TAAAACATAATCTGTAATTCCAAGATCGTAACCGTCCAGAATATCTTTTTCCTCGCCTTTAGCTGTAAGATAAATAAAAGGAATATTTTTAAAATCATCATCGGCAAGAAGCATCTTTCTGAATTGAAAACCATCGGTTTTAGGCATCATAATATCTGAAATAATAATGTCGGGTACATAATTTTTTATTGCAGCCATAGCTTCATCTACATTTGCTGCAGTGGTACATTCAAATCCGGCTTTATCAAGATTATACTTGAACAATCTTGAAATAGACGGGTCATCATCAACAAAAAGAATTTTAGTTGATCTTTCACTAAAGGATGATGCTAAATTTTTCTTAACGCCGTATAGTTTATAAATTTCCGACCTTCTTAGTAATGCCTGAACTTTTATTAAGAGTTCATCAATATCGAAGGGTTTTGTTATAATATCATCACCGCCTACTTCCATGGCCATGGATTTGTCCTGAAGCGAACTTTTTGCAGTAACGAAAACGAAAGGTAGTTGTCTGTGATTTTCATTTTCACGAACTTTTTTACAGAACTCGAATCCATCCATTTCATCCATCGTAACATCACAAAGAACAAGGTCTATGTTTTTTGTTTCAAGCACATTAAAAGCCTGTGATGCGTTTTCAACCTCAATTGAATTATAATTATTCCTTCGGAGGTGATGACCGATCACTTTGCGGATTGTTAGATCGTCATCTATTACCAGGATTGATTTTGATCCGGATGATGCCATTTTATAATATCATAGTAAAAAAACAATTTTGCTAATTATTGCAGTAAGAATTCAGATTATACAAATGTCTGCATCAGGAAAAACTATTTACTGCTTCTTCCTGAGTTTTATAGGATTCAAAAACCCTGTACATTCTGGTAAGTTCAAACATCGAATGAACCGAGGGTTGAAATCCAACTAATCTCAGATCACCGCCAGCACTGGTAACTTTTTTAAGAGAAAGGACCAAAGCTCCGAGAAAAGTTGAATCAATAAATTCACAGTACGAGAGATCTACAACTATTTTTTTCCAGCCTTCTTCAATTTCTTTAACAAGAACATCTTTAAAATTATTTGCTTCTTTTAAAGTCGCCCTGAATAAATTAACAGTAATTATTAGTACCTCTCCCTGAACTTCTTTTGAAAATTCCATAATTTCCCTCTGAGATTTTAATTTCTGTTCTCTATATTGTATTTATCCATTAAACGATAAATCGTAGCTCTGCCAAGCTTAAGTTTTTTTGCTACTACTACAATGTTTCCGTTGGTTACCCTTAATGCGTGTCTTATTGCTTCTTCTTTCAATTTTTCAAAGGGTAAAATTGTCTCGTCGCTGAACAAAGGACTACTAGTTTCAACATTTGCACTATCTTCCGTAGCCCGCAGATGCGAAGGTAAATCATCAACATCAATTAAGTTAGAATCAGTTATTATAATACATCTTTCAACAGTGTTCTCAACTTCCCTAACATTTCCGGGCCAGTTATATTCGTAAATAATTTTTAAAGCACGTTTAGTAAAGCCTTTTATATGCTTATCTAATTTTTCACTGAACTTCTTAATAAAATGCTCGGCAAGTATAAGTATATCACCTCTTCTGCTTCTTAAAGGCGGAATAGATATTGGAAAAGAGTTTAATCTGTAGAAAAGATCTTCCCTGAATTCCTTATTCTCAACCGCATGCTTAAGATCTCTGTTAGTAGCAGAAATAATTCTAACATCCGTCTTTATAAGTTCCGTTCCCCCAACTCTTTCAAATTCTTTCTGCTGAATTACACGAAGCAATTTTGCTTGTAAAAGCATTTCAAGATCACCGACTTCATCTAAAAAGATCGTGCCGCCTCGTGCAATTTCAAACTTTCCTAGCTTTCTTTGATGAGCTCCTGTAAAGGCACCTTTTTCATGACCAAATAATTCACTTTCCAAAAGTTCTCTGGGGATGGAAGCACAATTAACCACAACAAATGGTTTATCTTTTCTTATTCCATTATAGTGAATAGCTCTTGCAATTAATTCTTTACCGGTACCGCTTTCTCCATAAATCAGAACGGTTATATCATTGTTCAAGACTTTTGATACAAGTTTAAAAACATCCTGCATTCTTCCGTCAGCAGAAATTATATTATCAAAGCTATATTCCTGTTTTACATTCTCTCTAAGATTTTGTAGTTCTTTTGTGAGGTCATAATTTCTTATAGCGTTTTTTATTGATAATTCAAGCTTTTGCTGATCAATCGGTTTGGTAAAATAATCATATGCGCCGTAACGAAGAGAGTCAACAGCAACTTCAATGCTTCCTTGAGCAGAAAGCATAATTACTGGAACATTTTCATCGAATTGTTTAATTTTTTTTAAGGTTTCAATTCCGTTAGCTCCCGGTAACATTATATCGAGCAATATAAGATCTGGTTTTTTGCTCAGGTTTTTGATAACATCTTCCCCATTGGAGAAGATTTCAACCTGGTATTTCCACTTATCTTTAACCCAATATGAAAGAAGTTTGGATATTGCTTGTTCGTCATCGACAATAAAAATGAGTTTTTCCAAAACAGACCTTAATTTTATCTTTCTTTAATGTTCTTTAATAGTTTAAGAATTACAGTGGTTCCTTTTTTAGGTTCACTCTGAATAGTTATTAATCCTTTGTGTAAATCTACAATTTGTTTCACAAAAACCAATCCTATACCAGTGCCAATCAACTCTGTTTCCTGTCTTCTTCCTTTATAGAACTTCTCAAAAATAAAAGGCATCTCTTTTTCAGGAATGCCAATTCCCGTATCTGAAATAATTATTTCAACTTCACGATATAAATTACTAATAATTACAGTTATTCTTCCGCCATAGTCAGTAAACTTAACGGCATTATTCATCAAAGCTTGTATTGCCTGACTAATTCTTTCTTTATCTGCTTCAATGATTATTTTTTCTGTAAGAATTTCCAGAGTAAAAACAATATTCTTTAACTCCGCAAGCTTGCTATGTTCCTCAGATATTGATTTTGCTAATTCAACTACATCGAACTGAGTTTTATTAAGTGTGATAACGCCTGCTTCCATTCTGGAGAGGTCTAATACATCATTGATAAGTTTTGCGAGTCGTTTTCCTTCGTTAAGTATTATTGAGTTGAACTCCATCCTGAGATCACCGGTCATTTGTGGATCAGAATTAATTGTTTCAGAAAATCCTACAATTGATGCAAGTGGTGTACGAAGCTCATGAGATATATTTGAAACAAATTCGCTTTTCATCCTGTTCAATTCATCCAGTAATGCTTTATGCTGATTTGAACGGGCTCTTTCTACTTTGATCAATCTTTCAGCTTCAATTAAACGAGGCTCCAAATCTTTTAGGCTGGACTCAAGCTGTCTTATTATAGTAATGTTTCTTCCCACACCAAGAAGTCCAATTATTCTGTTATCAGAGAAGATTGTTTTAACATTCAAGTCAACATAAACCTTTTTTTCATACTTGGTTATGAATGTTGCTTCAAATTTTCCGTCGCCCCTGATTTCAATAATTTTTGACAATTCTGAATTTGTATAATTGAGAGTATCTGTATCGAGAAAATCAGTTAGATGCTTTCCAATAAATTCATCAGCTTTGTAATCAAGTAACTCAGCACCGGGATTATTTATTGATAAAAAACATCCTTCGTTATCAACAATAAATACAATATCGCCCGAAATTTCATTTAGCTCTCTGAAAAAATCTTTCCAATTCCCCATTTCTAAAAGCTTTAATGATGTTAGTAAAGATCGGTCAGAATTGAAATTGAGTATAAATTTACCAATCGCTTTTATCTGAGCATTAAAAAACTCTATTTGATATTGAGGAATGTTTTTCTGTTTTTCTGAATGCGAATATGCTATTAGCAAAAAAAAGTTGCGTTCATTTTTTGAAAGTCTTATTGACTGATAATGATGCAAGTATCCTTTCCTTTCACTGATCTCATTATTGAAAGATGATTCTACGGCAGCAGAAACATCTTTCTCGTCAACTATATGAAGCAATTCATTAACGTAAATTAATGTTTCGGGCAGAATTTTGGAATTACCTTTGCTTGCTAGATTAACAAGTGAGTAACCATCAAAGTAAAGAAGAGATGCCTCTTCGGCGGAGGTATAATCTTTTAAAAGCGTGAGGATATTTTCGATAAAATTTAGCATTGAATTATTAAGATACGTAGTTAAGATATAATGATTTTGATTTTAAATCAATCATTAAAGAAAAGAAGTTTTTTACAACCCCGAATTGATATTTCAATTTTTTATATTTTCTTTCTGTAGAGCTTCATAGTAACGTCGTATGAGGTCTTCAAAATCTTTTTTATAGCCTTCACGAACTGCACGATTTAATTCGTCTTTAATTTTGTTTTTGCCCTGATCCGATGAAAGATTCAGCTCAGAAGGTGATTGCCGAACAATGCTCTGCCCTGTTTCCGATCTTCTTTCTTTTTCAAAATCTCT
>JALHTS010000286.1 GCA_022865965.1 Ignavibacteriaceae bacterium | reverse complement strand
CATAAACGTATAGATCATGAACATTATACCAGTGCGGATTATCATCGCTTATTTTTGAATACAATATTTTTCTTTCATCGTCGATCCAGGAAAAAGTTGAGCGAACTCCTGTTGCTATAACTTTTTCTTTTTTAGTTTCAATATCGTAAAGGTAAAGCCCAGACGACACAAAATAATCTGCTGATTTATTGGAAATGTACAAAACTTTTTTTCCGTCCTTGGAAAATGTCGGGTAGAAATTACCAAAACCAACTGATGCAATTGTATCTCCGGCAACTAAATTATTTTTTATCGCTTTAGTCCTTTCTGTATAATCGGAAGTTAAGAACTTCTTCCATTCGTTATAAATTTGATCGCCATCTTTACCAAGTACTTTTTCGAATGCTGCATCAATAGTGAACGTACCGAAATTACCAAGTGCTTCTGTAATTAATCTTAATTTATCCTCGCCATACTTCTGCGATATGAATCTTGTAAGCGCAAAACCAAGATTATAAACTGATTCATTACCGAGACTCGTTTTACTAAAAACACCCATTTCATTCCACGTTAACAAATTATCATCAAGAATATATGAACGAAGAATCATATCACGGTGAGTGTCCCAATTATCATAATTAAATTCTTTACGCATATATTGCGCAGTTCCTTCAGCAAACCAAGCGGGCACATTTATAGTTGCAAATGGATAAGAAACAATTACATTGGGAAATCCATAAAGAATATCCGGTCTTCTTTCATCTTCATAACTCAGAATTTGTAAAAATACAGCAGGCAAATTTCGTGAAGCTTTCATTCCTGCCTGAAGCTGAACCAGATGTGTGAACTCGTGTGAGATTACATTACGAAGCCAGTTGTGAGTTCCTCTCAAATCAAAATCAAGAGCACTTGTCCAGATCTCAATTTTATTATCAAAAAAGTAAGTTGCTCCGTTTGAGTAATCATCAATATCTTTAACAACATAATGAACAACATCAGGTTCATAATCATATAAAGAGCAAAGTGGATCCCAGATTTCATCTGCAATTTTTGCTATAACTTTAGCAGTTCTTTCAGCACCGTCGTGAAAGTGAACCTGAACATGTTTCCCCTTTATTGTAAACCAATCAAGCTGAGGATGAAAATCAGTAAACTGTGCAAGAATAGTTGTTGGGGTAATTAATAATAAAAATAGAACGAATATATTTTTCATTAAGAGGCTTGTTTAGAAGATTTTAAAGTACTATCATTTTACAATTGCAATTTTAATTACCTGCGATTCTGATTTTCCGCTGTTTGACACAGCTTCAATTCTGGCGAGATAAACTCCGCTTTGAATATTGCCTACGTTCCAAACAGTTTCACAATCCATCCCGCCCGAAGCAAAGTCATTTAACTCTGCAACAAATCCACCGGCAAGATCAAAAATTTTAATATTTATTTTTGATTCTTCAGACACATAGTAACGAATGAATGTTTGTCCATCATAAACCGGATTAGGATAATTATAAGCACGATTCTTCGGGAAGAATTCTGTTATCGCTGAAACTGATTCGGCACCCGGAATAAAAGCTGAATTTAGATTATTTCCATTTTTCTCTGACCAATAATACTTTCCGTCAACGGAACCAATATTCCAGCCAGAGAATGAATTATTTTCATCTATAACTGCAAGTGAGGGCTTGCCATTATCTGAAAATAAAATTGGGACTGCGGTTGGTTTAGCTCCGGAAGAAATCGGGAATCCATCAACTAATCTTCCTGAAGGTCCGTCAAAAGCAAAAATTCTTCCGTCTTCAGTAAATGCTATTAATTCTGATCTGTCATCACCTTCAAAATCCATTGCAAGTGGAGTCATTACGAAGTTATTTCCTTCAGGATCAATAACCGGATAGTTATCAGCCAAAGCACCTTCAAAATTGCGAGCTTCAAGTTTATTGCCATTATTAAAAACTATATAAATGTTTCCGTCTTTGCGAAGATCAGTTAATGAAAAGGAATTTATTTGATAACTTGTTTCAACCTTGAAAGATGATAGCAATTCATTTGCTGAAATAATATAGAAATTGTTTTGATTGGTTAATACGATTGAAATATAATTTCCGTTTTTATCTTTTGTAACAGCTAAATCAATCGGTACCTCTCCTGAAAAGGAATATAAATTACCGGAATTATCAAAGTATAATTCGATAGGAGAAGGAGGAATACTTTCAATTGTTGGTTCTGCTATAAATGAGATAAACGAATTATCCCCTGCTATTTTTTTTATAATAAAAGATGTGTCTTTGATAATAGTACTAATAAGTACAGGTTTTTCAACAGGAGTGCCAGGTGTATAAACGAAAACCTTCCCTTTTTCAGTACCGAAAACAATCTGACTATCTCCTGTTAAAGTTTTGAGAACAACAGGGGATGTCGAAATAATTTCTCCGGGTCTGATAAATATTGT
>JALHTS010000285.1 GCA_022865965.1 Ignavibacteriaceae bacterium | reverse complement strand
TTACCCTAAATAAGTTTTCAGACCTTTGCTGCGTGAAGCCTGTCGAAGCCTGCGAATTGCTTTTTCTTTGATTTGTCTAACTCTTTCTCTGGTCAAATTAAATTTTTCGCCAATCTCTTCCAAAGTATATGCGTGATCAACATCAACCCCAAAATACAACCTGATAATCTCTGCTTCCCTTTCGGGAAGAGCTGCTAGGACATAACTGACTTCGGCTTTTAAAGATTCAGCCATCAATGCTAGATCTGGAGATGGTAATTGATCGTCTTCAATAAAATCCAAAAGACTATTCTCTTCACCTTTGGAAATTGGTGCATCCACTGAAAGATGTTTACCAGAACTTATTAAAGCATCGGAAACTTCGCTTACATCCATTTCAAGTTCCAGGGCTAATTCTTCCGGACTTGGTTCTCTTTCAAACTCTTGTTGAAGAGTGCTGTATGCTTTACCAATTTTAGTAAGGGCACCGACTCTATTTAAAGGTAATCGAACAATTCTGGATTGTTCTGCCAATGCCTGAAGTATAGATTGACGTATCCACCAGACAGCATAAGATATAAATTTAAAACCGCGTGTTTCATCGAATCTTTTAGCAGCTTTAATCAGTCCGAGATTTCCCTCATTTATCAAATCACCTAAAGATAAACCTTGATTTTGATACTGTTTGGCAACACTTACGACAAAGCGAAGATTAGCTTTTGTAAGTTTCTCAAAAGCACGAGTATCACCTTTTTTTATTCTAATAGCTAGCTCAATTTCTTCTTCCGGACTAATCAGTTCTACTTTTCCGATTTCCTGAAGATATTTATCAAGCGATAGGCTTTCTCTGTTTGTAAATTGTTTTTGAATCCTCACTTTTTACCTTGAATCAAAAATTTTCAATTTTTTATTGCTGTTAAATTTTATTAAAACTGCAAATCAAATTCGAAGTGGTGCTAAGATAGAACAATCTTAAAATAAAAAAAAGATAAAATTATAATGAATTATTAAAAACAGGATTAGTAAATATTATCAGGATGATAAATATTCATTTTTTGATTAATATCTGTGAGCATCTCAACTTACAATATCAATTTTATTATCTATTTCGGACTTAATATCTTCTTTTGATTTATTATTGATTAAGAAAGCTAATCCCTTTTAAATCATTCTCTACTTTAAAATAATCTGCAACTGTTTTGGCAGCATCAGAAAAAGTTTGTCGCGTTCCTAAATTTTTTGCCGCTTTATTTTTTCCATGATACAATAGCGGAACAAATTCCCTGCTATGATCGGTGCTTGGAGTAGTGGGATCATTACCATGATCAGAAGTTATAATTAATCTATCGCTGTCATCTAATTTTGAAATGAAGGAAGGAAGGAAATCATCAAATTCTTTCAGAGCATTTGCTAAACCGAAAGGATCATTTCGATGACCGTAGTAAACATCAAAATCCACGAGATTAGTAAAGATAAAACTGCTATTTACTTTTTGTGAATATTCCAGAAGTTTATTGCAGCCTTCCAAATTTGACTTTGTTTTCTCAACAACATCAATGCTTTTATAATTAAATAAGTCAGAAATTTTTCCAATAGAAATTGTTCTTATTCCATTCTTTTGAAGCAAATCAAGTATAGTATCAGAAGGCGAATCAAGAGAATAATCTTTTCGGTTAGTTGTTCTGGAATAATTACCGCCGGTTCCAACAAACGGACGGGCGATAACTCTTCCAACTATTAACGGAGGAACTAATATTTCATCTCTTGTTATACGGCAAATCTCATATAGTCTGTCCAATCCAAATTTCTCTTCGTGTGCCGCAATCTGAAAAACTGAATCTGCCGAAGTATAAACAATCGGATAGCCTGTTTTAATATGCTCATCACCCAATTCTTTTATTATCTCTGTTCCTGAAGCAGGTTTGTTTCCAAGAACACCGCCAACTCCAGTTTTCGAAATAAATTTTTCTATAAGATCATCTGGAAATCCATCAGGAAAGTAAGAGAAATCGGTATCAACAAATAGCCCTCCAAGTTCCCAGTGCCCGGTAGTGGAATCTTTACCTTTTGATATTTCTTTCATCTTGCCAAAAGACGCTAAAGGAGTTTTAACTTTCTTGACTCCATCAATATCAATTATATTCCCTAGTCCCATTCTTTTAAGATTGGGTAAAGACAATCCACCGATTGCTTTTGCCAAATTACCAAGAGTATTACTTCCTTCATCATTATAGTAAGATGCATCAGGAAGTTCACCCACACCAATTCCGTCAAGTACAATAAGAAAAAAATTATTCATTACATAAGAAAAGTTTAAGTGATATTACGAACAGCGTTCCCGCCTTTTTCAAGTGCCTTTTGCAAGGCTAATTCAGCGTTATGAAATGCTTCTTCAACGTCCAGTTTTCCGGTTGTTGAGGCAACTCCAATTGAGACTGTATAAGTAGTTTGTTTAGAAACAATAGCGATTGGTTTTCTGGCAATTTTAACTCTAAGTTTTTCTGCC
>JALHTS010000284.1 GCA_022865965.1 Ignavibacteriaceae bacterium | reverse complement strand
TTTATTACAGGCTTAATGTAATTGAAATTCACCTTCCATCACTAAAAGAAAGAGAAGAAGATATTCCTCTTCTTGCTGATCATTTTCTTAATAAATTCAGGAAAGAACTAAATAAAAATATTAAGGGAATTGACAGTGAAGTTATGCGTGCTATTATTTCTCACAAGTGGAAGGGAGAGATTAGAGAGCTCGAGAATATTATTGAGCGTGCAGCGATTTTTTGTAAAACAGATTTTATAACCCTCCATGATTTGCCTCCTTCCTTCAAAACTGATATCGGTAAGGGAGATTTGCCTGCGACGGGTTCACTTGATGAATCAGTGCGTAATTTTGAAAGAGATTTTATTCTCCGTGCTCTTGAAAATAACGAAACAAATAAAGAAAAAACTGCTGAAGCTTTACAAGTGGGGCTATCAACGCTTTACCGAAAACTTAAGGAGTTGGATATCAAAATCTAAAAATCAGATAATCATACCAGATTCTTCTTGCTGAAAAAGAGAATCCAGTTTTCATTTAAGAGAATACTTACCTTTAATTTTCTTCAATTTTGCAATATTCTACTAAAAACGTTTAATTCTTAGCAATATTCATCTAATTATTTAATGGCACAAATTTCGTAAAAGTAACATAGGCTTATTTCCGTATAAGTATAATTTTTTATTCAAAAAAAATATATCAGGAGTTTACCAGCCGTTGAAGTAAATGACTACGGCAGGGGAAAAAATGAAAAGCGTTGTAGTTTATAGCCCAGATTTCAGCCTTTGTTACAGTTTTTTAATGTTTCTACAAAGTCATTATAAAGTTGTAGCAACAACCAATCTCGATGCAGTTACTGCTATGGTCAGGAACAAGTCAGCTAATCTTGTTATAATTGATTCTGAGCCGGATCAAACTATTCAGAATTTAGTTAATGATTTGAAAAATATAAATTCTGAAACTCCTATAATTCTTACATACGTTTATAACAACAAACTTTCTGTTTTAGAAAATAATATTAAAAAAAATGTTAAGGAAATATTCTATAAACCATTTGATCTTAACGAAATTTCCTTAAGAATTCCTCACATCATCAGCGCTATATAATTTTTTGTCAAATCAAATACATTCATCCTAAGATTTTTTATCATAAGTTGGATTGTGTGTCCAATCATAATTTAAAATTTAAACATCGTTTTGATTCAATTAGAAAAAAGGTAGATTTAATAAAACTATTTCAAAAAGATTTTATTGGACTATTTACTAAACACATTGATAGAATAGAATACACCCAAGAAATAACGAATAGAGGTAGTGTTCATATTTCCTTTAGATTGAAGTTTTGAGTAATTAGAATGTTTGTTATTAACTGTTTTTCTCTATCATTAAATTGTTTCTAAATGTTGCGAAATCGCAAAGAATCAGCTTCCCAAACGTGAGAAATAATAGACAATACCTTATAAAAAATAGCGATTTTTAACAAATATAAGATATTTTTATTGTGGTATTCTAATTGTGTAAAGTTGGGCGAATTTGTAAGTCAATCAAATCTTCCTAACAAAAAAAAGAAAGGGGAAAAATGAAAAACATTCTTATTTATCTCGGGCTCGTAGTAGTAATCGTAGCATTATATGGCTTTGCTTTTGCATTTGCAGCAGATAAAGGTCCTGATGGAAAGCAGATCTTTTTAGATAAGAAATGTACAACCTGCCACTATGTAGAATCAGCAGGAATTGAAACTACAAAAAAATCAGGTGCTAGTGATTTATCAACGGTTGGTGATGTGATGGAAGCTGACTTTATGACAAAGTACTTATTAAAAGAAGAAAAAATTGACGATAAAGCTCATAAAACAAAATTCAACGGAACTGATGAAGAATTAAAAGCTCTTGTAGATTGGCTATTAACTCTTAAAGCAAAAGAAGAATAATCATTCTTTTTAAAATTTTACTATGGCACACTTACAGTCATTAATGTAGGAAAAACAATGCTTCCTAAACATCTGAAAAGTCTGATTATGTCCTTCCTTCTAATCAGATTAATATTGTTACCCTCACTTACAAATGCTCAATCGAATGATGATTGTTTAGCGTGCCATAGTGATGCTGACCTGACTATGGAAAAAAAGGGAAAGGAAATTTCCCTTTTTGTTGAAGAAAATGTTGTAAACAAATCTGTTCACTCAAAATTAAATTGTGTGTCCTGCCACAGCGGTTTCAGTGCAGATGATATTCCTCATAAAGACCCGATGACGCAAGTGAGTTGCCTCGGTTGTCATCAGGCTGCTTTAATCAAGCATCAATTCCATCCTAAAATCATTAAGTCTGGTGGAAGAGGAACAAGTGCCGATGTAAATTGCCAAAACTGCCACGGAATTCACGATGTTGTTAAAGTTCAAAGAAGTAAATGGAGCCAGGCAAATATTCCTGTATCCTGTGGACAGTGTCATAAAGATGCTTCAGAAAATTATCAACTATCAAACCACTATGATGCTTTTAAGAAAGGTGAAAAATCAGCACCGGATTGTATATTCTGCCACAAAACCATTATAACAAAATCATCCGCAAAAAGTAAAGTTGAGTTAAAAACTGCACAGGAAAAATTATGTCTTTCATGCCATCTGGATGATCCGGAAATAAGACAGAGAACTACACCGTCGGCAGGATTTATTCAGGCTTATGATAAAAGTGTGCACGGAAAATCTTTACACGGCGGTAATAGTGATGCGGCTGCTTGTGTTGACTGTCATAAATCGCACGATGTTATAAATGGAACTGATTCACGTTCTTCTGTTTACAGGATGAATAGTCCTACAACTTGCGGAACTTGCCATCAGAAAATTGAAAAAGAATATGGCGAAAGTATTCATGGTAAAGTATTATTACGAGGAGTTTCTGATTCTCCTGTATGCACCGATTGCCATGGTGAACATAATATATTAAATCACCTTGATCCTAATTCACCGGTTTCATTCCAGAATGTATCATTACAGATTTGTTCACCTTGTCACGAATCAGTACGATTATCTGAAAAATTTGGATTAGCTGCAAACAGATATTCAACATTTAAAGATTCATATCATGGACTCGCACTTAGAGGAGGTTCCGCATCTGTTGCTAATTGCGGAAGTTGTCACGGAGTCCATAACATAAAACCACCAAGTGATCCGACATCGATGATTCATAAAGACAATTTAGTTGCTACTTGCGGCTCTTGTCATCCGGGCGCAAATGAAGTTTTTGCATCCGGTCCAATCCACGTAACTCTGGATAAAGAAGAAGAACCAATACTCTATTGGATTTCATATATCTATATTATGCTTATTGTCTCTGTTGTGGGCGGTATGTTCCTGCATAATATTATTGATCTTTTCCGGAAGGCAAGAATCAAACGATTAAGAAAAATTGGGAAAATGCCTCCTGAAAAACACGGACACGATTCATACTTAAGAATGACAGTGAACGAAAGAATTCAGCATGCCACAATGGCTCTTAGTTTCATTGTTTTAGTTATTACTGGATTCATGTTACGATTTCCGGATTCCTGGTGGGTTAGTCATATAACTGATCTTAGCACTGATGCATTTATTTACAGAAGCTGGATTCACAGAATAGCGGCTATTATAATGGTTGCTGTATGTTTTTATCACATTTATTATATACTCTTTACAAAAAGAGGCCGAGAACTTGTCATCGATTTATTACCGCGCTTTAAAGATTTTACAGATGCAATTGATTTAGTAAAGTACAATCTTGGTTTGTCTAAAACAAAACCTCTGCTTGACAGATTTAGCTATATTGAAAAAGCTGAATACTGGGCTTTAGTTTGGGGAACAATAGTAATGAGCGTAACCGGCTTATTAATGTGGATTTATATTGATATTGCAGGTTCATTCAGTAAAACAGAATGGGATATAGCACGAACAATTCATTACTATGAAGCCTGGCTTGCATTTTTGGCAATTGTAGTTTGGCATTTTTACTTTATAATTTTCAATCCGGATATTTATCCAATGAATTTTGCCTGGCTGAAAGGAACCATTTCTGAAGAAGAAATGGCTGAAGAACATCCATTAGAATTGAAGAGAATAAAAGAAAAAGAAAAAGAAAAGTTTCATTCTGAATTGAACGATTAAACCAAGTAAGTTATGAAAACCTTGCATAAGTCTTTTTCAAAAGTTACTTCACTATTTGCAATTATTGCTTTTTGTTTATCTTGTTCAGCCTTTGCTCAATCAAATGATGATTGTTTAACTTGTCATGAAGATCAATCCTTTGAAGGCACAAAAAACGGTAAAACAATCTCTCTTTATGTAAATCCCAAAGTTCTTACTGCTTCTATCCATAAAACAGCTGTCTGTATTGATTGTCATAAGAATTATAACCCTGAAGAAATTCCACATAACGAAAAAAATAACAAAGCTCAGTGCACACCTTGTCACGATGAAGAAGTCAGTCTTTATAAAGAGTGTCTTCACGGAAAAGCAAATGCAAGAGGAGATAAATTAGCTCCAACTTGTGAATTCTGCCACGGTACACATAATATTCTTGCGGTCAAAAACCCGAAATCGACAGCCTATCCTTCCAATATTCCATATCTGTGTGGAAGATGCCATAAAGAAAATTCCCCAGTTCAACTGTATAGAAATATTCCACAAGATAGAATACTTGAAAACTATACTGAGAGTATTCACGGGGAAGGATTATTAAGGAAAGGATTAATTGTTTCAGCTAATTGCGCATCCTGTCATACAGCACATAGAATTTTACCTCATACTGATTCTCGCTCCTCGATTGCGAGAGGAAATATTGCTAAAACTTGTGCAAATTGTCACGTTGAAATTGAAAACGTTCATCTGAAAGTAATTAAGGGTCAACTCTGGGAAAAAGAAGCTCACATTTTACCAGCTTGCGTTGATTGTCATCAACCTCATGTAATTCGAAAAGTATATTATAGCCAGGGCTTTGCTAATGAACAATGCCTGAAATGTCATAGTGATCCAAATCTAAAGTCCTCTGTTGACAGTCATTCTTTATACGTAAATGTAAAAAAATTAGAAGCTTCTTCGCACCAAAAAATTAACTGCGGACAATGTCATGTAATTAATAATCCTTTTAAGCATCGGCCTTGTGAAAACATTCAGCAAAAAGTTGATTGTGCAAGCTGCCACGCTGAAGTTGGAACAGAGTACAATAAAAGCATTCACGGAGTCTTATTTTCTCAAAACGATCCTGATGCGCCAAATTGTAAAGATTGTCACGGAACTCATGAAATTTTGGGATACTTGAATCCGAAGTCGCCAATTTTCGCTTTAAATATTCCAAAGTTATGTGCAACCTGTCACAGATCAGGTGAAAAATCTGCTGTACGATCTGCAACAACAGAAGATGTTATTTCACACTACGCTGAAAGTATTCATGGGAAAGGATTGATCAAGAGCGGATTAACAGTAACCGCAGCTTGTACTGACTGTCATTCGAAACACAAGATATTACCTAAGAAAGAATTGGAATCCAGTGTAAATCACACAAAAATTGCACACACTTGCGGAAAATGTCACCATGGAATTGAAGAACAATTCGACAAAAGCATTCACTCTCCTTTAGTTTCAGGTTACGATAAAAAATTACCAGACTGCAGCACTTGTCATTCTGCTCACGAAATCAGACGTGCTGATACAGAAGGATTTAAATTGGAGATCATGCAGCAGTGTGGTCAGTGTCATGAGAAAATTGCGGATACTTATTTCGATACTTATCACGGCAAAGTATCCCAACTTGGGTATACTAAAACTGCAAAATGTTATGATTGCCATGGTGCTCATGATATTTTGCAAGTTTCAGATCCCGCGTCTCATTTAAGTAGACAAAATGTT
>JALHTS010000283.1 GCA_022865965.1 Ignavibacteriaceae bacterium | reverse complement strand
TAAATTTTTAATTGATCAATATGGAATAGAAAAATATAAGTTACTCTATTCAAACCTTGATTTTATAAAAACTTATGCTCTTTCTTCTGAGAAAATTATTAAAAAATACAGTGACTATTTGAAAGAATATCCAATTGAACTAAATGAACATAGATTTAAGTATTATTTTGGGAGACAATCAATCGTTCAGAAAGTATGTCCAAGATTTGTTGGCAATATGTTAAGAAAAGGGTGGGAGCAAGTTAGAGACAATGAATTAAATAAAGCAAAATTATCATTCAGAGTAATACTTGCAAAAACTCAAAATTATTCAGCTATAGTTGGTTTGGCTGATTGCCTGGAAGAACAGGATTCAATTTATCAATCGATTAAATTATTTGAACAATCATTAAGTGCGTTTAATAAAACTCCGTATTATTATTTACTTTCATTCAGATTAGCTGATCTATATGCAAAGACATCGCAACTTACAAAAGCATCGAAGTTATATGTTCAATTGAATCTACAAAAACCTTCTATACATCTTGATATTAATTCATCATTGAGACTTAAGTTGTCAGAGGGAAATATGCTGGAAAAATATTTAGCTGCAAATGATTCTGTTAAATATCAAATCCTTATAGGATTGAATAGAGATAAGTATTTTTTTCCTTCGTATCCTGCAATGATTAGTCTGGCAAATTCAACCGGAGAAAATTACCAGACTTTTATAATGCAATTCGATAAAACTAATTTTATAAATGATTTCTATTCTGCCTATGCTGTTTATAGTTTATCAAATTATATGCTTATAAATTTTGATTTCAGAAATGCAAGAAAGATGGCAGCTTTAGCGAAAAGATTCAGAGAACTGGAACACTTTAATCTTTTATTTCAGGAAAATTTTGAAAAGGCAGAATGGTTTTATTATAATGCAGATGAATTTCTACAACAATTTAATCCTGATTAAATAAATTGATCTATGGAAAATAAAAATCAGCAATTTAATTTGCAGATGATTACTTATTTCTTAGGTATAATCTGTTTTGTAATTTTTGTTTATGTGCTAATCGCACTAAAAGATATTTTAATCCCTGTTACAATAGCTATAATCCTCACTTTCTTTTTTCATCCAATTCTAAATTTTCTGAACAGAAAAATAAAAATTCCTAAGTCTATCGCTCTACTTATCATTTTTATTTTCAATTTTGGAATGTTTTATCTGGTTGGGCTATTAGTTGCATCTAACATTCAAGGATTTACAGTCAAAGCAGACGATTATGTCCAAAATTTATCATCATTTATGGGATCGTTGCTAAGTCCCTTCAATGTTACTGTAAATGAATTTGCCAATTTTCTCAATGTCCAACTTGAAACTCTAGACACAACCTCCTTATTGCGGGAATTATTTAATTCCCAAATAATTCAAAGCATTGTTTTATCATTCTCTTCTTTGCTTGGAGATTTTTTTATTGTTATGATCTTCTGGATTTTTATGATTATGGGTAAAGATAAGTTTGATGAAAGATTAAGATTCGCATTCACTAAAAACATCGCCTATGTTGATGACAATTTGAAAGAAATAAACGAGCAATTGCAATCATACATACTTTACAAAACACTAATAAGCTTTATAACAGGCGCGGCCTTTACATTTATTCTTCTTCTTTACAACGTTGATTTTGCTTTGTTCTGGGGTTTCCTGGCCTTCCTTTTAAATTATATTCCGAATATAGGATCATTGCTTGCAACAATCTTTCCAATAATCATTGCCTTACTGGAAT
>JALHTS010000036.1 GCA_022865965.1 Ignavibacteriaceae bacterium | reverse complement strand
TCACAAACTGTACAGAAAGGTTTGTCACCTTTGGAGAACATTATACAATCCAGCATTGGTCTGTACATACCTTTCGGTAAATATCCAGCACCTTCAAATGCGCCAATCTTATTCCAGTATTTGCTGCTCTTTAAATATCGATCAACTTTATCAGATTGTTCTTTATCTTTTAATGCATATTCTTTTTCTGCCGCTTTTATTTGATCTTCCGGTGCGCGTTTTCTTTTCAGTTCTGCAATATTACTGTTCATTCTGTTTCTTTCTTCAAGCCACTCGTAGCTGAATTTATCAAATTCTTCTTTTTCCCACGGTGTTGGAAGTTCAATTCTTACACTGACAAAATTTTTCCATTTAATATTCTGCGGATCAAGTAAGGCTGTAATGTTTGGTTCAACAGGTTCAACCGTTGTCGGAAAAAAATCATTATAAGCTACATCGGATGCATAGTATTCGTCGGCTAACCCTGCAAAAGAATGTCCGAACTCATGAGTAAATAAATAATTATCAAACTGATTATCGGTAGTATATGTACAAAACTGATTATAAATTCCACCGCCACCATATCGCGCATGATTAACTTGAATGTAAACTGCATCATAAGGAACGTTAGCTGCTAAATCGCGCATTGTTTTATTGTCTTCAGTCATCAAATATCTTTCCGAACCTAGAGACCAGAATGTTGTGTTCAAAACTGTGTTCACAAAAATATCTGCTCCGGGTAAATCTGTTCCGCTTTCTTCAGAAGGTTTGAAAACTCCATAAATATTAAATTGTTCTTTCATTGATTTATATGGTTCCTGATCGAAGAAATAGTTGATAAATTTATTTAAATCTTTTTTGACTTTTACTTTTTCCTCTTTTGTATAACCCTCTGCAAGGATAACTATATCAACTTTTTTGTGAGGATCACCATTATTGATAGGTTTAAATATTTCAACTGTGGCATCTTTAACCGGGTCTTTTATGATCATAATATCATTCGGATCAATTTCAGTTCTAAAAAACTCTTCAAGTTGATTTAATTCATCTCTTTGTTCAATTGCAAAAACTATTTTGTTTTTCGGATATGGAATTAATGCTGATTCGTGATAACTTTTCATTATTCCTTTCATTCCATCATCACTCGATTTGTATTCACCGAAATAAGTATCGAATCCTTTTGAAAAAATTAATTGACCACTTGCTGCATCATAAATTTTATAATAATATTTTCCGTTATTAAGATTTTCAACAAGATTAATTAAACTTCCTGCCCACATACCAAAACAATAAATTTTATCAATTGTAATAAGTTCTTTTTCAAAATTTCCAATATGGAAATAGTCAATTCTCATGGTTTTATCTAAAAAATAATCTTCATAATTCAATTGGGATTGAGAAAAAATTAGTGAAGAAAGAACTAATATGAACATTAATATTGTTTTCATTCAAACCTCTGGATATTTAATTGAGTTAAAAAATAAACAGAAAATAATTTTTTATTTGTGGGAATTTACTGATTATTTAATCAAATTTGGATTAGATTATTTTACGATTCTTATTAAATATTTCAGACAAGTAAAGATTATTTTCTATTAGTAGTAAAATAATTTGCCAATTTAATCACCGAATTATATTTTTAGGTGCTCCAGACTTGATGTCATTACATTTTTCTAATTCTTAAATCTTATGGGAAAAACTTTTTTAATTCTTGGTGGTTACGGTAATACCGGTATTCTAATTTCTGAATTTCTTCTAAAGAATACTGATTCAAAGTTAATACTTGCCGGTAGAAATCTCGAGAAAGCTAAAAAGATTACCAAATCGCTGAACGAAAAGTTTTTTGATGAAAGAGTTACCGCACTAAGAATTGATGCGGCAGAAAAAAAATCTTTAGTTAAAAAGTTTCAATCTGCGGACATGGTTATTGTTGCATCAAGCACTTTACAATATATAAATAATATTGCCGAAGCCGCCATTGAAGCGGGAATTGACTATGTGGATATTCAATTATCCTCAGAAAAAAAAATACAAACGCTTAGATCGCTTGAAGATCGTATTAAAGAAAAAAAATTATTATTTATTACGGACTGCGGTCTTCACCCCGGCATTCCTGCCGCATTAGTACACTATGCCGCAACACAATTAGATACAATTGAAACTGCTAATGTTGCAAGTTTAATTAGAATGAATTGGAAAGAACTCGAGTTTTCTGAATCAACAGTTACCGAAATGGCAGATGAATTCAGAAATTATAAACCACTTGTTTATCTGGATAACCGATGGAAAAGATTGCGGCATAAGAATTATAAAAAATTTGATTTTGATAATGAGTTCAGAAGAATTACTTGTGCACCTTTAATGCTAGAGGAAATGAGAAATCTTCCAATAAAATATCCAACAATACGAGAACTTGGTAACCATGTAACCGGCTTTAATCCTTTTGTTGACTATTTTGTAATTCCAGTCGGTACTGTAGCTTCAAAAATATTGCCGGGATTTACTAATAAGGTTTTTGGCCGTGCATTAGCACATGGACTAAAAAAATTTAATTCGTCACCTTATCAAACTATGTTACTTTTAAGTGCTGTCGGAAGAAAAGGTGCCTTGACAAAAGAATTTAAAGCAAAGCTTAGCCATGTTCACGGGTATTGGTTTACAGCTGCTTCAGTTACAGCTCTTCTATTCCAATATTTAAGAGGAAATTTTAAAGATTGTGGACTGTTTCTACAGGGCAATCTCGTTAATCCTGAAGTATTTCTGAAGGATCTAGAACGACTTGGAGTAAATATTAAAGTATATAATTAAATCAACCTAATATCATTTAGAAAAGAAAATTTATTTCTAATCTCTTCCACTTTTTTCTTATCAATTTCCGCAATTAATATTTTCTCTTCATTTTCATTTGTAACTATTTCTTTACCCATCGGATCAAATACACTGCTGAAACCGTTGTAATGAAGCTTGGGATCATCACCGACTCTGTTTACTGCAGCAACATAGCACTGATTCTCGATAGCCCGCGCTTTTAGTAACGTCCGCCAATGTTCAATTCTTGTATCGGGCCAGTTAGCAATATTAATTATTAAATCAACTCTTTCCTTTCCATAAAATCTGTACAATTCCGGAAATCTTAGATCGTAGCAAATTGATACTCCTGACTTCCAACCATTTATTTTTGAAATGACTGTATCATTTCCTTTATCATAAAATTTATCTTCATCAGAATATGAAAACGGGTGTATCTTCCTGTATTTTGAAATTAATTTTCCATTTGAATCAATATGCAGAAGTGTGTTAAAATATTTATTAGAATCTTTTTCAATTATTCCGCCGATCAAATCAGATTTATTATGTAAAGCGAGTTCAGAATAGAATTGATAAGTTTCACTGGTTAATTCTTCGGAAAGTCTTTCAGTATTCATTGTAAATCCGGTTAAGCTTAATTCCGGAAGAATAATAAGATCAACTTTTTCTATTTGTTCAACAAGGTTTTTAATCTTTTCTCTATTTGATTTTTTATCCTCCCAAACAGGAGAATACTGAACTAAGGCAAGTTTCATAATAAACCAATTTTTTATTCGAAAGTTAAGGAAAACATTTAAGTTGGTTCAAGTTCAGGTTTACCACCGGAGATATTGACTCGACTTTGATTTTCAATTGTAATAAAATATCATCGGGAACAGTATATGTCTCTATTTTATGGTTTTTCCGTATTGAAGCAATCCTTATTTTTGCGAGTCTAAATTTAATCATTACTCCCTTACAAAAGATTAGAGAATGAGCATTAATTATACATTTGACTTTAAAATATTTGACGGTTTTTCTGAGATGTGTTTTCTTGTAAAAGAAAACGGCACCATCGATAGGATTAACAGCGCCGCTATGGATAGAATAAAAATTAGTGGGGGAAAACAGGAATCTTTTTTTGATTACATTGAACTATGCGATCGAAGTGAAGCCGAAAAAAGATTTAATAAGACCATCATCGATGACACACTGCAAGAATTTGAAACAAGATTTTTTATGAACAGAAATTTGATTGATGTTAGATTATCCTTCGTTCCATTTTCTCAAAACTCGGTTACCACTGGATCAAAGATGATTTTTGTTTTTGCAAGAGATATTTCTGTTGAAAAACAAAAGGAAATGGAACTGCTTCGTTTTTCCAATGTAGCAGAAAATAGTGTGAATCCAATTCAGATCACTGATCTTAATGGCAAAATGATTTACGTTAACAAAGCATTTATAAACACAAGTGGATATTCAAAAGAAGAATTAATTGGAAAAAATCCGCGTGTTTTTGGAAGTGGGAAAAGCACACCTAAATTTTGGGATACGATGTGGGATACTATATCCTCAGGGAAGGTCTGGGTTGGCGAAGTTGAAAATAAAAGAAAAGATGGAAATGCATTTCATACACAACTTCTTGTTTCCCCAATTCTTGACAAAGACGAAAAGGTATCGGGCTATTTTGGTATTCATCGCGACTTAAGTGAAAAGAGAATTATGGAAAGACAATTAATTCACACACAAAAAATGGAAAGTATAGGAACACTTGCCGCAGGAATTGCTCACGAGGTCGGAAATCCTCTCGCTTCAATATCAGCATTGGTGCAGGTTGCACAGCGTTCTACCGATGATCCTTTCGTAAATGAAAAATTAAGTCTCGTAAAAAGTCAGATAACCAGAATTTCTAAAATCATTCGTGATCTTGTTGATTTTTCTAGACCTTCAAATTATGAACTTCTTTTAACAGATATAAATGAAGGTGTGAAAGAAGCTGTTGAAATTACAAAAGTAGGTACAAAAGCAAAGCATATCGCTTTCATTACACAATTAAGTGAAAAGATTCCAATGCTGCCTCTAATATCCGACCAGATACAGCAGGTTTTTGTAAACATTTTGCTTAATGCTGTTGATGCAATCAGTGAAAAAGAAAATATAACTAAGGACGAAAAAATAACCATTACATCTGAATTGGATGAAGATTATGTTACTGTTACTTTTACTGATACTGGAAAAGGAATTAACGAACAAAATCTTCAAAAAATATTTGAACCTTTTTTTACAACCAAAAAAGAAGGAAAAGGTACTGGACTCGGTTTATGGGTCAGTTACGGTATAGTAAAAAGTTTTCAGGGTGATATTCAATTAAAAAGTATATTGAATGTTGGAACAACTTTTATTATAAAATTACCTGTTCATCCTTCATTATAAAATAAATCAGGATAAAAATGACAAACAGAATTTTAGTAGTAGATGACGAACAATTGATAAGAGAAAATCTCTCATACATTCTAAAAAAAGAAGGCTACGAAGTTGATGAAGCTGAAAACGGGAAAATAGCTTATGATAAACTTGTTGAAAATCCGTTTGATGTTGTAATTACTGATATTGAAATGCCGATGATGAAAGGAACGGAACTTCTTGAAAAAATCAGAAGAATAGACTTACAAACTGCTGTAATAGTCATAACCGCATTCGGTTCTTTAGATACTGCGATAGCAGCTTTAAGAAATGGTGCAAGCGATTATATTCTTAAACCAGTTGAGTTCGATGAGCTTCTTATAAAAGTAAAACGAATCTTAGAAATAAAAGACCTCCTAACTGAAAATAAAATCCTTAGAGATGAAATAAACAGAAAATATGATTATGAAAATATTGTGGGCAAATGCCAATCAATAAAAAAAATATATGAAATGATTGATGCTGTTGCGGAAACAGACAGCACTATTTTAATAACCGGCAACAGCGGAACCGGTAAGGAACTTGTTGCCAGAGCACTTCACTATAAAAGTAAAAGAAAAGGCAAACCTTTTATTGCCGTAAACTGCGGTGCTATTTCAGAAAATCTTATCGAAAGTGAATTGTTTGGTCACAAGAAAGGTGCATTCACCGGTGCAATTAGCGATAAAGATGGTTACATGAGAGCTGCTCAAGGCGGCACCTTATTTTTAGACGAGATAAGTGAAATGCCTCCACAACTTCAGGTAAAATTACTTAGATCAATCCAGGAAAAAGAATACACTCCGGTTGGAACCACTTTAGCTATACCTGTTAATATA
>JALHTS010000035.1 GCA_022865965.1 Ignavibacteriaceae bacterium | reverse complement strand
AGAGAGTTGAGTTTTGTAAAGAAACTATGGATTTAGGTGATGCCCGTATAGCCACTGATAATTGTCCGGAGGTGGTTATTGAAATTATCGATAAAAATAAAATGCCCCCTGAATGTGAATTACATACTGGTGGAAGAAGAAGCAGAATAATTAATGAAAATCAACAAGGTGACTCAAGGTGGTAATATTTTAATTAGGAATTAGGAATGGATTTAAAAATATCTTCTTTTAGAAGCTTAAGTTTGATCTGCGTATAAAACTTAATATCATAATTTAAAATGTTCTGCGAAATGTTTATTTTCACAGTATAGAATTAACAAAGATAATTTCTTAATTATCAATTTTTAATTCTTAATTCTTAATTCTTAATTGATTTGCCCGGATGGTGGAATTGGTAGACACGCTAGCTTCAGGAGCTAGTCCGCATTAGCGGGTGGGGGTTCGAGTCCCCCTTCGGGCACTTGATCTTTTTGCAGGCCTGTCTGCCGACAGGTAGATTCAAGTCCTGTTCCGGGCACATTCATTTCACTTCAGAACGCTTCACTAAACGATAAGTAGAACTGCGTTTCATTTTTACTAAGCACAAAATCTAATCTTCCAACAATTTTTTGGTCAGGAATTACTGTAAATCTGATTTCCATTGCATATGTAAACACCATGAACTATGACTGGATGTGTACTATTGGTTTGACTCAATTTACTGCTGCAGAAATTAAAGATTTCTCATTCGTATTTTAAGTATTATTTTCAACCCCTCTTAAATGAGGGGTTGAATTATTAATTGTAAATCCTTATCCAAACCTCGAAGTGAATTTCCTGATTTTAATCCACAGAAATCAGTTTTATCATCCCATCAAATCCGGTTGTGATTATTTGGTTTTTTGAAAGCGGTGTAACAGTATTAATATAACCACTGCTTAATTTATAGATCCATAATATCTTACCGGTGTCACTTCTTAAAGCATAAAGCTCACCGGTTTTTGTTGGATAGAAAATGATTCCTTCTTTTTCAACTATTTGAGCTGAACTTATATCGTAACCGAATCCTGCATCAGTTATCCAAACCGGTTCTTGCAATTCTCTACTTGAAGGAAGAGCAATAATTGAATCATTCATTGTTCGTACATATATCTGATTGCCATCCTGTGAAATTCCAATGGTTTCCCGAACCTGATATTTGCCAGTTCTCCATAAGGTTTTTCCTGAAGAAATATCAATCGCATTTAGCGTTCTGTCGGGTGCCGCAAAGAACACAATTTCGTCTTTTGCAACTGCCCAGCAAGCGGCAGGGGAGTATAATACACCGATTCGATCACCTTTCCATTTCCATAGCATGTCACCACTATTTTTATCGAGACAATAAAAATTTTCATCCCATGCACCGAATAAAATTTTATCATTATAAACGAGAGGCTTTGTTTCAACAAATCCGTCCAATCCATCAAACTGCCACAGAAGATTTCCATCCTTAAAATTTATCGCACGAAAAACTCTGTCACTTCCACCGATATAGACAATATCATTTTCAATTACTGGACAACCTAAAACTGCCGCATTAGTTTTATAATTCCATATAAAATTTCCATTATCTGCATTCAAACAATAAACTGAACTATCACTGCTACCGAAAACAAGATAATCACTACTAATTGTGGGGGTTGAATAAATTGGTCCTTTAGTTTGGAATGTCCAGTTTACATTTCCATCTTTAATACTAAGAGAATAAATTTTTCCGGATGCATCTCCGCAAATAACATTTCCGTCATAAATGACAGCAGAAGATCCGATAGTGTATCCGGTGTTGAATGACCAAACCTCTTTTACTTGCGGATATTTTTCATTCACGGAAAAATCAGGTCTTTGTATCTTTTTATTTTCTGATTTATAATTTCTTTGTTGAAGTGGAAGTTGATGCCAAAGTGCTGTCCCCTGAGTTGGTATTCTTTCATAGAAATACATTGTGTCATTTAATACTTGAGAGATTGTATAACCACCAACACTTTTATCAGCTCGCAAGTTGCTTCTGCCCATAACACCGGGAACAGACTCAAAATCATAAATTCGGTTTCGATGCCCGTGTCCGAATAAAGTAACTTGCATATTAACTTTTTTTAATAGGTCCAGAACTTCATACCAGTTAGCAATACTTTCATCAAGGGGATAATGTGTTATAAAAATTATTGGTTGATCGGGATCTGTCAATGATGATAGAACTGAATCGAGCCAGTGAATATCTTCAGGAGCCCAAAACCCGTCAGCCATTCTCATTCTTGGTCCCTGATGCATTCCAATAAACAGGTATTTATCGTATTCAAAAATAAAACGATCATTTCCCCAGAGTTTAATAAAATCCGTTCCGCCCGATTCAGACCATTTACAATCGTGGTTACCTGGAATTATATAATATGGTTTTTCAAGCTGATCCAGAATTTCTTTTGCAAGAGTTAATTCCATTGATGAACCGATTTCAGTTATATCGCCTGAAATAATTGTAAAATCAATATCATCAAATGAGTTAATGTCATTAATGGAAATTCTTAGATCTTCTGTTGCTGTTGGAGAACCGATGTGAATATCACTTAACCATGCAAATTTAAAGTTTGATTGAGAGAAAGAAAGGGAAGAAATTAAAAAAAGTAAAACAAATAATTTTCTCATACTAATTTCTCTTACTGAATTGTCATGAGGCTGTCATATAAGTTCGAATTTCCTTGTCATTCCCGTGAAAACCTGTCTGCTGACAGGCAGGCGGGAATCCAAAACCCATAGAACAAAATAGATTCCCACTTTCGTGGGAATGACAAATGATTAAAATTTACTTTTGAAACAATCTGATTAAAATTGAATCCTGAATCAAATACTGAATTACAGAAGTAATTAAGCCATTTTATCTACAAGACTATCAAACTTTTCTTCAAACAATTTATGCAGATAATTCAGGTCATTCTTTTCAATCTTAACAATATCTTTTGTGTTTAATTCTGCCTGTTGCGGAGTTTTAATACCGGGAATAACCGTTGATACTCCTTGAACACTTAAAATAAAACTTAATGCAAACGAAGTTTTACTAATTTTATATTTTTCAGATAAAACCCAGACTTCGTTAAGAGAATCAATCAATTCACTCAGTAATTCGGGATGAAGACGAAAATATCTGTGATCGTTCTTATCAAATTTATTTTCTTTATTGAACTTTCCGGTAAGCAATCCAAAGTGAAGAGGAATTCTTGCTATAACCCCGTATTCTTTTTCTTTAGATTTTTGTATCAGATTCATTGAACGCTGATTGATGATATTTAAAACAAGCTGAAAACCGTCAGCGAGATTTCTCTCAATTAAAAATTCTGCTTCGGGATAAGGATTAAAAGTGTTAAGTGAAATTCCCCAATAACGTATTTTGCCTTTTTCTTTAAGTTCGCGCATTGCATCAATACAGGCACCTTCTTCCAAGTGATTTAACTTTGCAGAGTGTAGCTGGTAGTAATCTATCTTATCTCGTTTCAGTCTTCTTAAACTCTCATCGCAGGATTTTAGTATGTGTTCTTTTGTATAATCAAGAAGTATTGTGTTATTTTCAACTCGATGCCCGACTTTAGATGCAATAATTACATCATCACGGTTGCCAAAAACTTTTCCGATTATTTCTTCACTATGACCAAATCCATAAAAATCAGCGGTGTCATAAAAATTTATTCCAAGATCGAAAGACTTTTTAAGAGCTTTTATTGAAGTATTATCATCAACATCGCCCCAGCCGATTGCAAGATCACCAACCATGGCAGGACCGCCAATTCCCCAGGCTCCGAATCCAATTTCACTTACTAAAAGATCAGTCTTGCCAAATTTTGTGTAATTCATAACAAATGAACACTTGATTGTAAATTAATAACTCACCTTACGCGAATTCATATTTTGGAATTGCCATGACCTTTAGGGGCTGTGTGAAAACTCCAACACGACAATAAAACTCACTTTTAAAACAGAGCTAAATAGCCCCTTCTCTTTGCAAGAGAAGGGGTTGTCCGAAGGACTCCTTCGGAGGGGATGAGTTCCTGCATTTGATAATCAATTTTAACTAAATTTGGGCTAAAGCCCTTAGGTTTATCTAGTTTAATCTCCCCCCGACATAAATGTCGGGGCTAATCAAAAGTAGCCTCTACGAATCTTTTAAAAGATTATTTCATCAACAACATTTTCTT
>JALHTS010000034.1 GCA_022865965.1 Ignavibacteriaceae bacterium | reverse complement strand
TTAAATGCATCTGTTGGTTATAGTGGAGCCTTTGGCTTCAGCGGTGCGGTCGGAATAACATTAACAAATTTTTCTATTGCAAAACCATTTCAATTAGGTGGCGGGCAAATATTAAGCTTTAACTGGCAGTTCGGAGTTGGAAGCTTTTACAGAACATTTACCCTTGGTTTTACCGAACCTTGGTTATTTGATACACCAACTTCCGTGGGAGCTGAACTCTTCGATACACGCCAGCAGTATATTTATGACCTAAGACAATCGGGTGCTACTGTAAGAGTAGGAAGAAGATTGAAATGGCCGGATGATTTCTTCTATATTCAGGGAAGAGTTAAATATCAGTATAATAATGTTATTGAAGGTCGTGGTTTTTATGTTGAAGGTAGGACTCATCAATATTCATTAGGAGCTCTTATTACCAGAAAAAATATTGATAATCCTATCTTCCCGTCAATTGGCTCTTCAGTTGCTCTTGATCTTGAACTTACTGGCGGACCAATTCTTCCAGGTGATGTAGATTATCTAAAAATCGGTTTCACTGCCGAGTGGTACAGAAGATTATTCAACAGTAACCGTATAGTGCTCTATACAATTGCTGATCTTGGCTATATTGATGAGATAGTAAAAGGTACAAATATTCAGCCTTTTGAGTTTTATTATATGGGTGGAAATGGCTTGATAATTGCCACCACTTCGCTACGTGGATATGATGACAGAACAGTTGGTCCGCGTAATGTCTTCGGCGATGTAATTGGCGGCAGAGTGATGGCTAAATTCGGTACAGAGTTGAGGCTGGCTGTAACTCTCGAACCTATCCCATTATATTTTTTGGCGTTTGCTGAAGCCGGAAACGTATTTGAAAGCTTCCAGAAAACTGATATTTTTGACCTTAGAAAATCTGTTGGTTTTGGTGCAAGATTGCTTATCAATCCGATTGGTCTGATTGGTTTTGATATAGGTTACGGTTTCGATAGACAATTAACTGATAATAAAGAACCTGCCTGGCTGTTTCACTTCCAGTTTGGCAGGGGATTTTAACATTATAATAATAACAAGAAAGAGGAAACAAGTGAAAAAGTATCTTTTAATTATTTCATTAATTCTTTTTAGCATTTCTGCTTTTGCACAATCTGCTTTAAAAATCGGATATGTTGATTCTGAAACTATTCTGACTCAATTTCCTGAGTCCATTAAGGCTCAGGGCGATCTGGATGCGTTAACAAACAAATGGAGTGCTCAAGTTGATTCGATGACTTTATCTTACCAACAGGCAATTGCCGATTATCAAAAGCAGCAGGTAACGATGCCCGATGATAAAAAACTTGAAGCTCAGCAAAGAATTGTTGGTATGGAACAACAAATTCTAGATTTCAGAAGACAAAAATTTCAACAAGGAACCGGAGAAATTTTTAGAGAGCAGGAAAGAATTTTTGCTCCTATAAAAACAAAAATTTATGATGCAATTGAAAAAGTTGCTAAAGAAGAAAATATGCAATTTGTTTTTGATAAAAGCGGTGATATACTTCTTCTTTATGCCGATGCTGGTTTTGACATCACATTTAAAGTGTTAGATAAGCTTAAAAGAGGTAACTAATAGTTGATTTTGGTCACCATAAAAGTTCTCTCTTTTTTAGGAGAGAACTTTTTCTTTTTTATACTTATTTTGTAAAAGTGAAATTAAGAAATTGAAAGACTTTCGTATGAAAAAAATATTTTTATCCCTCGCCGTTTTTATTTTTATTTCTTCAGTATCATTCGCACAGTTAAAGATTGGTTATATCGATTCTGATACAGTTATGGATAAACTTGCGGATGTGCAGGATGCTCGCCAGAAAATTGATGCTTTAATACAGGAGTGGCAGGTTGAACTGAGACAACTTGAGAATCAGTGGAAAACAAAATATGATGACTATGAAAAACGAAAACTTATCATGACGGATCAAACAAGAACTGAAATAGAAGCTGATTTGATTAAGCTTGAAAATGAAATTGCTCAGTACAGAGATAAAAAATTCGGTACAAACGGAGAACTTTTTCAAAAACAAGATGAATTAATGAAACCTGTTCAGAATAAAGTTTTTAATGCAATCAAACAAGTCGCTGAAGAAGAAGATCTCGATTTCGTTTTTGATCGTAGCGGTGATATTATGATACTATTTGCTAAAGAGAAGTATGATATTTCTCAAAAGGTTTTAGATAAACTTAAGATTGACTGATCTCAATGCCTATTCCACTTAAAGAAATTGCTCAGCTTGTCGGTGGTAAAATACTCGGTGACGAAAATATTATCATAAATAATGTCGCTAAAATTGAAGAAGCAAAACAAGGCGATATAACTTTTCTTTATCTTCCTGCTTATGAAAAGTATTTTGATACTACTGAAGCATCTGTGGTTTTGGTTAAACCGGGATTCAGCAAATCGCGAACCGATCTTTCTATCATTGAAGTTGACTTTCCTGAAAAAGCTTTTTTTAAAATCATTTTAAATTATTTCTCACCTGAATTTAAACTTGAAGGTATTGATAACAGTGCTTTTGTTCATCCATCAGCTTCTTTGGGAAAAAATGTTGCGATTGGTAAAAATGTAGTTGTATCAGCAGGCTGTAAAATTGGCGATAACACAAAAATATTTCATAACAATGTTCTTTATGAAAATGTTGAAGTTGGTAGAGATTGCCTTTTCTTTTCAAACATAAGCATAAGAGAAAATTCTAAAATCGGCAACAGAGTAATTCTTCATTCCGGTGTTGTTATTGGAAGCGATGGATTTGGTTTTACTCCGGATGAAAAAGGTGTATATCAAAAGATTCCGCAGATTGGTAATGTTATTTTAGAAGATGATGTAGAAATTGGCTCAAATGTTTCAATCGACCGAGCAGCATTAGGATCAACTGTTATCAAGCGTGGCGTTAAGATTGATAATCTTGTGCAAATCGCACACAATGTTGTTGTAGGTGAAGATACTGTTATTTCCTCACAATGTGGAATTTCGGGCAGCACAAAAATCGGAAACAATTGTATTATCGCAGGTCAGGTTGGAATTATTGGTCATATTGAGATTGCAGATAAATCTGTACTGATGGCACAAGCGGGTATTTCAAAATCAATCACCAAACCCGGTTATTATTTCGGGTCGCCTGCAAAGGAGATTAAGACAGCCAAAGTTCTTGAAGTTCACATAAGAAATCTTCCTGAATATTCCCAAAGAATTAAACAGCTTGAAGATGAAATTACTAAACTGAAAGAATTACTAAAAGAAAATTCATAAGTCTGAACATATCTCATTCTCTATAGGCTTTTCCTCAATTGTATTTCATATCTCAACTCACTATTTTGATATCGATTTTTTTACACAAAAATACAATTGGTAATCTATGCTAGAACAACAAAGAACTATAGCAGGAGCTGTTTCGATGGAAGGGACAGGACTTCACACCGGAACCACTTGCAAAATGACATTCAAACCCGCACCTGAAAATTATGGAATAAGATTCGTAAGAGTTGACTTAGGTGGCTATCCTGAAATTCCTGCTATTGCAGATAATGTAGTTGATGTTTCACGCGGAACCACAATCGGTATTGGTGAAGCAAAAGTTCACACCGTTGAACACGTGCTTGCAGCAATTGTAGGATTGCAGATTGATAATATTATAATTGAGCTAGATGGCATTGAACCTCCGATTGGTGATGGCAGTGCGCTTCCTTACGTTCAGGTTTTACAAAAAGCCGGATTTGTTCAGCAGGAAGCTCCAAAAGATTATTTGATAATAGATGAAACAATAATGTACCATAATGAAGAGAAGCAAATTGATATCGTTGCATTACCATTAGATAAATACAGAATTACTGTAATGGTTGATTACCAAAATCCGGCACTTGGCAGTCAGCATACAGGTCTGTTTGATCTTGAAAAAGAATTTGTAACTGAGTTTGCACCGGCAAGAACTTTTTGCTTTCTAAGTGAAGTTGAAATGCTTGCTGAGCAGGGATTGATTAAAGGTGGCGATTTAGATAATGCAGTTGTAATTGTTGATCACAAGCCTTCTCAGGATGAATTAAATAAGCTTGCAAAAAAAATCGGTGTTACAAAAAAAATAAATCTTGGCGATAATGGAATTCTAAACAACAAGGAAACAAGATTTCGCAATGAACCCGTAAGACATAAACTGCTTGATCTTCTTGGCGATCTTGCTCTTATCGGTGCACCTATTAAAG
Source organism: Ignavibacteriaceae bacterium (assembly GCA_022865965.1). Taxonomy (GTDB): domain Bacteria; phylum Bacteroidota; class Ignavibacteria; order Ignavibacteriales; family Ignavibacteriaceae; genus JAGXRK01. Next base: position 4,880 of record JALHTS010000034.1, on the reverse strand, counting down.
CACAGATTTTAGCTGCTCGCCCAGGACATAAAGCTAATGTTGAGTTCGCAAAACAGGTTAGAAAATTATATCAACAGAAAAAACTTGTTAAGAAATTTCAATTCGTTAAAAAAGAGGGAGTCGTTTTTGATACTTCAGCAATCGAAAGAATTCTTCCTCACCGGTATCCATTCCTGCTTGTTGATAAAATAATTCATCTCGATCTGGGTAAAAAAGTTATAGGAGTTAAATCAGTTACATTAAATGAGCCATTTTTCCAGGGTCATTTTCCCGGCCAGCCAATTATGCCCGGTGTACTTATAATTGAGGCTATGGCTCAGACAGGCGGAGTGCTTCTACTTAATGCGTTTCCAAATCCCGAAGAAAAATTAGTTTATTTCATGCAAATAAATAATGCCAAATTCAGAAAGACCGTTGTTCCGGGTGATCAATTGTTTATGAATGTAGAACTAACTCAGAAAAAAAGCAAAGTGGTTATGATGCAAGGCAAAGCGTATGTGAATGATGTGCTTGTTGCTGAGGCTGAATTTATGGCAGGAATTGTTGATCGTCCAAAACAAATTCAAGAGTAAGTTATGAATAATATACATCCCACTGCTATCGTTGGTTCTAAAGCAAAATTAGGCGATAATATTACTGTTGGTCCTTATGCTATTATCCAAGATGATGTTGAAGTAGGAAATGATTGCCAGGTTGGTCCGCACACTGTTCTTTATAATGGTGCAAGAATTGGTGATCGGGTAAAAATAAAACAAGCAGCTTCAATTGCTCACGTCCCCCAGGATTTGAAGTTTAGTCAAGAACCAAGTTTATTCATCATTGGTGACGATACTGTTATTCATGAATTTGTTACTCTCCACAGAGGAACAAAGGAAACCGGTAAATCTGAAATCGGAAAAAAATGTTTATTAATGGCTTATGCTCATGTAGCGCATGATTGTAAGGTTGGTGATAATGTAATTATTGCAAATGGAGTTCAGCTTGCAGGCCATGTAACAATTGAAAATTTTGTAATTATTGGTGGAATGACACCTGTTCATCAATTTTGCAAAGTTGGACAACATTGCATGATTGGTGGTGCTTTCAGGATTGTGCAGGATGTTCCGCCTTATATTCTTGCTGGTGAACTTCCATTAAGATTTGCAGGATTAAATCTGATTGGACTTAGACGTCGTGGATTTGCAGCTAACGATATTGAAGCTTTAAAAAAAGCATATAATTACATCTATGATCATTCAATGAATGTCACTCAGGCATTAAAAAAAGTTGAAGAAGAACTCAGCGACAATAAATTAGTTCAAAACGTAATTGAGTTTATAAGAACAAGTAAACGTGGAATAATCGGTAAGAAATGGTCTGGAAGTTCTTAAACTCGGGTGAGAATACCGGCAAGTTTAACATGAATTTAGATGTTCAGCTTGCTAATGAATTTAATGATAGTCAAGTTATTTTTCGTGTCTACAGGTGGAAACCTTATTGCATTTCTCTCGGGGCAAATCAGAACTTTGATGAAATTAATATTGATAAAGCTAAACTCAACAACATTGATATTGTTAAACGTCCCACCGGTGGAAGAGCGATTCTTCATTCTGAAGAACTTACATACTCCGTAATTTATCCCATTGATTATAATACTTCCGCACATGATCTTTACAATCAAATTAATCTTGCTTTAAAAAAAGGCTTGATCAGCTATAACAGTTTATTAAGTAAAATTGAACTGGAACATCAACAGCCTGATTTCAAACAATTTTATAAAGAAGATAAAAGCGCAATTTGCTTTGCTGTTTCTGCAAAAAGTGAAATTAATTTTAATAATAAAAAATTAGTCGGAAGTGCACAAAGAAAATTAGGTAGAGTTATTCTTCAACATGGTTCAATTCTTAGCGGTGATTATCATCTTAAAATTGCTGATTTTCTGAATCTTGATGAAGATCGAAGAATAGAAATAAAAAATGAAATTATTAACTCAACTATTGATTTAAAGTCAATTCTTAATGAAGAAATAGATTATTCAAAACTAATCAATTCTCTTAAACAAGGTTTTGAAGAGCATTTTAAAATTGGATTTCAAAACGATATTAAAGAAACAGTTGAGATTTAGATTCTGTCATGGTTCTTTTGAAATTCATACTATCAGCCGTCGTTAAAAATAAATATGATTAAACTAATACTATTAAATATTTTTTTCATCTCTATAGCGAGTACTCTGCTGTTCTCGCAGACTGAATCAGATATTTTTCTTGAGGGCGCATCTGTTATAGATCTGAAATCAGATGGGGATCACCTTTGGGTGGCTACTTATGGGCAGGGTATTTATCGGTACTCGTTCAAAGAAGAAAAGTGGTTTAATTACTCAACTGCCAACAATAACCTTGAAAACGATCTCTTCTTTACACTTGACGTTAGTCTAAATTTCGTCTGGGCAGGTACAACAGAAGGTCTGTTCACACTTGATAGAAAAACAAATAAATGGACAAAAAGAAAATTTGCTCAAGGTGGCGAATTTGGCAATTGGATAAGAGCATTAAGATATGATAAAAAAAGAGATGTCTTGTGGATCGGAAGATTTAGAAACGTAACTCATTTCGATGTTAAGAGAAGAAGATATACCGATATTGACAGAATGCAGGGAACTGATCAAAAAAGTAATAACATTAAATCCATTGCTTTTGATGGTGATAGTCTCGTTTGGTTTGGAAGCGAATCCGGTGCACATAAATATAATCTTAAAAAAAGGATTAAAGATCCATCTGCCTGGACTTATATATATAATAAAGGAAGAAATTTTCTTGGTGAAGGGGAATCAGTTTCTATTTCTGATATTTTATTTGAAGGAAAAAATGTCTGGTTCGGAACTGACGAATTCGTAACCAAGGAAAATCCTACATTTAACATAGGCGGTATTTATATTTATAACAGAAAATTTAACTGGGAAAGAATATCCCGTGTTGACGGTTTAGAAGGTAACGGAATATACTGTCTGGCAAGAACAGGCAATTACATCTGGACAGGAGTTTATGAATTTGACAGACGCGATAAGAAGGAATTTGGGAAAGGATTATTTCTTATTAACCGAAATACATTTGAAATGAATCCGATTGATCTAAATGAAATAAAAATTAATTCGTCAACAATCTTATCATTATTATTCGAATCAGATTACCTTTGGATTGGAACAGACAGAGGTTTAGTAAGACTTCATCTTAAAAATGAACTCGCCAAATGGGGTGTTAAATAATTTTTTTTGTCGAATTTCCCTTAGTAACCACCTCTTTATCCACTTTTAACGCTATTTTATTATAGTTATCTTTAAACTCAAATTTCCATAATTCAGGTATTATAATGATAAAGTTATCCGAAAAGAGACTTTTAGAGTTAAAAAATAAGTTTAAAGGAAAACGTATTGCTGTTATCGGCGATATGATGCTCGATATTTATTTCTGGGGAGATGTAAAAAGAATTTCTCCCGAGGCTCCTGTGCCAGTTGTTGAAGTTGAAAATGAATTTTTTCGTTTTGGCGGAGCAGCAAACTGTGCGTTAAATATTGCTTCTCTTGGAGGAAAACCTGAACCGGTTGGAGTTATCGGATATGATAACTTTGGTACAATATTTTCTTCACTACTTTCAGAATCTCAAATATGTTCGAAAGGAATTATTATTGATGAAGCTAGGCCAACAACTGCTAAGACAAGAGTTATCGCAGGTAACCAGCACGTCGTAAGAATTGATAAAGAAAGCAAACAGAATATAAATTCAGATCTGAATAAAAAAATATTAAATCATCTTAAAACAATTATAGATTCTGTGGATGGAATAATTCTTCAGGATTATAATAAAGGCGTTCTTAATGAATCACTGATTGAAAAGATAATAGAACTTGCAAATAAAAAGAAAGTTCTTGTTACAGTTGATCCGAAATTCAATAACTTTTTTGCATATAAAAATGTAACGGTATTTAAACCAAACAGAAAAGAAGCCGAAGATGTCCTTGGAATGAAAATTAAATCGGATGGTGATGTTTCGAAAGCCGGAAAGATTCTTTTTGAAAAACTTAAAGCTAAAAATGTTTTGCTTACCCTTGGAGAAGGCGGCATTGCAGTTTTTGAAAAAGGTAAACTTGAAAAAAGGATGCCCACTAAAGCAAGAAAGGTTGCAGATGTTTCCGGTGCGGGCGATACGGTTATTTCTACATTAACAATTGCACTCGCGGCAGGCGCTAATATAATTGAAGCATCTTATCTAGCCAATTATGCTGGCGGAATTGTGTGTGAAGAGGTTGGTATAGTCCCAATTCAATTAGATAAACTTTTTAATACTATAATAAGAGAAAACAAATGAGTATAATTAAACAACTTGAAGAATTAAAAATAATTCGCAAACAATTAAAGTTTGGAAGCAAAAAAGTTGTATTTACAAACGGTGTGTTTGACTTAATTCACGCCGGTCATATTGATTATCTGACAAAAGCAAAAACTCTTGGCGATGTTTTAATCGTTGGACTTAACAGTGATGAATCCGTGCGAAGAATAAAGGGTGATAAAAGACCAATATTAAAAGAAGAAGAACGTTCGTTTATAGTTTCGAACTTAAAACCTGTTGACTATCTTGTAATATTTGATGAAGATACTCCAGCAAATCTTATTGAAAGTCTTATACCAGATATTCTAGTTAAAGGTGCGGATTGGGAGTTAGATGAAATTATTGGGAGGGAAGTGGTAGAAGAAAACGGTGGACAAGTAATGGCAATAAAATTTGCTAACGAACAGTCAACTTCCAAAATCATTGATTCTATAATTTCTAAATATTGCAAGTGAAAGAAGAAGTAGAAAAAAATAAAAAGAAATTAACCGGTCAAAGAATTCTTCGTATCAGCGTTA
>JALHTS010000282.1 GCA_022865965.1 Ignavibacteriaceae bacterium | reverse complement strand
GAAAGCTGCAATAAGAAAAGCATAAGTAATAAATTCAAATCCAAGTCCGGCTGTTAACCTTAACATAATTATAAATGGTACTGGTAAATGAATCGCCATAAACCATTGGAGTGAAAATCGTTTAACATTTGCACGCCAATAACCAAACGGAATATTAAAGATGAAAACTATTATTGCTATGAAAAATAAACTCATTCAAAAATTATTTTTTAATTGAAAAAAATAAAAAGCCTCCTCATTATGAGTGGGGTGGAGGAAGCTTTTTCTTAACTCATTAACGCAGCAATAGATGCTGTGTTCACAATATCATCAACACTGCAGCCGCGGCTTAAATCGAAGAATGGTTTTTTGAGTCCCTGCACCATTGGTCCAACGGCTTCAGCACCGCCAAGGCGTTGCGCAATTTTATAACCAATATTTCCTGCATTTAAATCGGGAAATACAAGTACATTTGCTTTACCGGCAACAGTGCTTCCGGGTGCTTTCTTCTTCCCAATTGATTTGATAATTGCAGCATCAAACTGAAGTTCGCCATCAACTTTTAAGTCGGGACGTTTTTGTTTTACAAAGTTCGTTGCTTCTATTACTTTATCTGCAAGTTCGTGTGTTGCGCTTCCTTTTGTTGAGAATGAAAGCATTGCAATAAGCGGTTCTTCACCTGTAAGTTTTTTATGATTATCTGCTGTTGAAATTGCTATATCAGCAAGCTGTGCAGCATCGGGGTTAGGAACAACTGCACAATCGGCAAAGTTGTAAGTTTTATCAGGAAATAACATCAGGAAGAAACTTGAAACAATTGAAATACCTTCAGGCATTCCGACAATTTGAATTCCTGCTTTCATAACATCTGCAGTTGAAGCGAAAGAACCCGCAACGCTGCCGTCAACCAAACCTTCTCTTACCATCATAGCTGAAAAAAAAAGATCATGCTTCAAAGTTTCCTTTGCCTGTTCGGGCGTCATTCCTTTTTTCTTTCTCAATTCGTAATAGATGTTTGAAAACTCATCAAATTTTGGATGCTTTGAGTGGTCAATAATTTTAATACCAGTTAAATTCACACCAAGTTTTTTCGCATCTTCATTTATCTTTTCTTCATTCCCAAGAGTAACAACCGAAACGATTTTTTCTTTGGTAAGAATTTCTGCTGCTTTTAATACTCTTTCGTCGTGAGATTCAGGCAGGATGATTGTTTTATTAAGCTTTGCTGCTTTTGATTTTATCTGTTTTAAGAACTCGAGTCCCATAATTTTCTCCGTATTTTTGAAAATTTACAGAGCAAACTTACTAAACTATTTGTCAATAGATTAATTTTTTATTTCTCAGAAATCCTATTCAATTCTCTTTGCAAATCTTTTTATCTATTTTTGAAACAACTAATCTGGAATCTTATTATGTCTTTCGAAAATACTTTTAAGACAAATTCCAATCTCGTTAATAATTTCAAAGTAAACGAAAAACACTACTTAAATCTTATTCTGAAGAAGACAAATAGGCTTGTTTCCCAGTTGTACAGATTGACGGAAGAAGAAATAAGGATTACGAAAGATATGATATGCAACAAAATTATTTAATAGCAGTTTGTGACATTCTTGGTTTTTCAAAATTAGTACATCAAAAAGCACCCGAGGAAATAAAAGATGAATATTTTGGTTACATTAAAAAATCAATTTATTTCGCAATGAATAAAGATCATTTTCCTGTTAAGGCACCAACATTAAGAGAATTAAAGATGCATGATGAGTTGGCTATAGCTTGGTTTTCAGATACTATATTGATTTATACCTTAGAAGATGACGAAAATATTTGTAAGAATTTTATGCAAACAATTGGTTGGTTCATATTCATGAATATGAAATTACCTGATACCAGATTAAGAGTTGGCATTTCTTATGGTCCTGCAGTAATGGATGTAGAAGAACAAGTATTTATTGGTTTACCGATTGTTGAAGCCTACAATCTTGAGAAGAAACAAAAATGGTCTGGTGGCGCTTTAACTAAGAAAGTAGAGGAAAGATTTGGTGATTATTTGGCAAATTTAAATCCTGTCGAAAGTTGGATTGTACCCTACGCCGTTCCAATGGAAAATGGTCAGAGAGAAAATTTATTGGCTATTAACTGGACGATTGGTATGCATCAAAGGTATAATTTCAATTGGAATAAAGATCGGGCAGAACCGAATGAAAAAGAAATTTCTGAACAGCCTGATGTAATAGAAAAATGGCGAAATACAAAAGAATTCCATTCAAAAGTTTGTTGGAGTTGTTTTCCTCAGTTAAATAATGGAATAATTAAACCGCCTGGTAAGTTTTGGTAATATAGAAACCTACTTGACTACTACAGTTGGCATGTAAAAATTGAGGAGGAGAGTGTGAAATAAAACCGACCTCATCCCAAACCCTTCTCCTTGTTAAGGAGAAGGGCTTTTAAAATTTCCCTCTCCTTACTAAGGAGAGGGATTAAGGGAGAGGTTAAAGAGCAGCTATGACGAAACATCATAACTAAGAAGAGGAAAAAGAAAAAAGAACACATCTTCGTAATGAACAAACTATTGGTGATAAAATTGAAAGTAGTATTAAAATCATCAATAAAATTTAATGTATGCTGATACTTTGGGCTTGATGTCCTCCGAAATGATGCTATCAAAATTATCAAACACTTCAATTAATTAAGGTTTATATTAACACTTCGATTTTTCTTTCATCTAAGTTTAAAAACATTTAAGTTTCGTTGTTTTTTTAAGCTAAAACGGATAAATTCACAACCTTAATTTTTATTATGATTGCGGAAAATTTAGCCCGAATTCGCAATAATATTGCAATTCGATG
>JALHTS010000281.1 GCA_022865965.1 Ignavibacteriaceae bacterium | reverse complement strand
GATTTCAATTTATTTCTCATCAATGTTGATGGGACTGAACTAGAACAAATTACATTCAGCGGAACGTTTGATGGTTTTCCTATGTTTTCTAATGACGGAAAGTATCTTGTTTTCGCTTCAAACAGATTCAATAAAAAAGATGGAAATACAAATATCTTCATTACCGAATGGATAGAAGAATAAACAAACTAATAAATGAATTAATAATTATGAGATTTATTATGAACAAAATGAAATTATTTACTTTGTTATTCGTATTAACTTACGTTAGCATATCATTTCCTCAGGATCCGCTAAACAGTGAAATAACCACCGAGGAAATTAAATATCATATAGGCTTTCTTGCTTCTGATGAACTTGAAGGAAGAATGACCGGAACAGAAAATATTTTCAAGGCTGCTGAATATATTAAAACAGAATTTGAAAGATATGGTCTTAAACCTTTTTTTGACGGAAACTATTTTCAGGAATACTCTTTTATAGCAGGAATTGAATTGGGCGATCAACTTTACTTAAAACTTAATTGTGATGAAAGTGTTTCTGATCTAAAACTCAAAGAAGATTTTATACCACTTTCGTTTTCTGATAATTTATCAATCTCAGGAAATCTTGTTTTTGCAGGTTACGGTATTTCTGCTGATGAACTTAAATATAATGATTATGAAAATGTTGATGTTAAGGATAAGATAGTAATAGTATTAAGAAATCATCCGGAAAAGAAAAATCCGCATTCACAGTTTGATAAATATTCGTCATTAAGATTTAAAACTACCAATGCCCGCGATAAAGGTGCCGTAGGAATTATTATCATTAATGATTATGAACAAGAATCTGATGATCTGATTGAGTTCAAATACGATAATGCTTCCGCTATTACAGGTTTAATTGCTGCTAATGTTAAACGGAAATTTATCGAAAGTATTTTTCAGAATATTGGAAAAGACTTGAAGAGTATTGCGGATCAAATAGACAGCTCACTTACACCAAATTCTTTTGAAATCAAAAATGCTGCAATAGAAACTGAGATTGAAATAAAAAGAATTGAGAAGATTAGCTGGAATGTTGGTGCATATATTCCTGGCAATGATCCTAATTATTCGAATGAATATCTCGTTATAGGTGCACACTTCGATCATCTTGGCTGGGGTGAACATAACTCACTTTATATGGGCGATGAACCTATGATTCATTACGGAGCTGATGACAATGCTTCAGGTACAACAGGACTGCTTGAACTAGCTGAAAAATTTATGTCGGTTAAAGATCAGTTAAAACGAAATGTTGTGTTCACAGCTTTCTCAGGAGAAGAACTCGGATTGTTAGGTTCTGGTTATTTAGTAAATAATTTTCCTGTTCCCACAGATGAAGTAGTTACTATGATAAATATGGATATGATTGGAAGACTGAACGAGAATAATGATCTTATTGTTTATGGCACAGGAACCTCCACCAACTGGAAAGATATTTTAAACGAAAAAAACACTAATAATTTTAATTTAACTTTTAATGATGAGGGTTTCGGACCAAGTGACCATTCATCTTTTTATGGAAAACAAATTCCGGTGCTCTTTTTCTTTACCGGGACACACACTGACTATCATAAACCATCCGATACTGCAGATAAAATAAATGCAGAAGGTGAGGAAAAAGTCCTGCACTTTGTTTATGATGTTGCTGAAGAAATCATACAAGCTGAAACAAAACCAGATTACCTTGCGGTTGAAAGAAAAGATCGAGGCAGAATGACAACTTCAAGAGTTTGGGTTGGAACTGTTCCTGATTTTGCAGGAGAGGTTGACGGTTATAAATTGGGCGGAGTTACTGAAGGTAGTCCAGCCGATAAAGCCGGTTTAAAAGCTGGCGATATCATCACTTCATTTGGAGGAAAGAAAATTTCCAATATCTATGATTTTACTTATGCTATTGGAAGTTTCGTGCCGGGAGATAAGGTTGAAGTAATTGTATTACGTGGCGAAGAAGAGTTGAAATTTGAAATTGAACTTGCTTCGAGGTAAAGAATTTGTGAGGCTGTCCTAATAAGGGCAGCCTTTTTTATTGGATTTGTTATGGAAATT